>JAYTWT010000001.1:0-11922 GCA_043743295.1 Alphaproteobacteria bacterium
GGTCCCGCCGGTGATGGCTGAGCGTGCGCGTGCCGCGCTGCTGGCAGCATCGGCGGCCCAGCTTGAGCATGCGCCCGAACCCCGCGCGCGGAACCAGGCACTGGATCGCGCTGTCGAGGCCGCCAAACTGCAGCCTGGCTTTGCCCCTGGCGTGGTGATGGCGGCGCGCCTGTTGCTACAGGACGGCAAACTAGGCCGCTCCGCCGCCGTTCTGGAGGCGGCTTGGCGAAAATCGCCGCATCCAGCCTTGTGGCTCGCCTATCGTGATCTGCGCACCGACGAGACTCCGCGCGATCGTGCTAAGCGTCTTGGACAGTTGGCGGCGGTCAACCCGACCCATCGGGAGAGCATGTTCCTCTATGTCGAACAGGCGTTGGTGGTGGGCGATGCCACCGGCGCGCGGGCGGCGGCCAAGGCGCTTGAGGGCGAGCCGGTTACCGCGCGGATCGCCGGCTTGATGGCCCGGACAGCCTATGTGGCCGGGGCTGTGGACGAGGCGCGGGTTTGGTTGGCGCAGGGCATGAACGCTGAGCCGGAACCGGACTGGTCGGACCTTGACCCCGAAGGCCGCGCTTTCGCGTATCACGCCTCCGACTGGGCGCGGCTCGCCATCACCTTCGCCGAGACCGGGGATCTGATCCATCCGCGCCACGAGCGGCGGGAGCGCACATTGAAGGCCTTGCCGGACCTACCTTTGGCCTATGCCGACGCCGGCCGCCTCTTAAGCGAACCGGTGCTCTATCCTTTAGATGATGGGTATTCTGAGCCGGAGCCGCCCGCCGGTCCTGCGCCGAGGGGGCCCCCATAGGGGTACAGCGCGAGGCTATCGGAGTGCCGCCATGAGCCGGATTGTCTATTTACTCACCGCGCCGGGTTCAAACACCGGCGGGGTAAAGGTGCTGTATCGGCACGTCGAAGCCCTGTGTCACCTCGGATATGACGCCATCATCCGGCGTCCCGTCCATCTACCGTCAGCGACCTGGTTCCAGCACACGGTGCCGTTTGAAGACGCATCCGCGCCGGTACGGGACGACGACATCTTTGTGCTGCCGGAAGACGATCTCCCAGCGCTACGGCACTGCGCGGGCTTGGCAAACCGCAAGGTGGTGTTTTGCCAGAATCCCAACGCCCTGACCGGGTACGGTTTCGCCCAACTGCCCGCTGAGCTCCGCCAAACCTACAAGGTGTTCATGGCCTGCGGCACGGGTATGGCCTCGATGATCGCCCGCTATTTCGACTACGAGATGATCTCCGTTGTCCCTGCCTTCGCAGACGAGCGGCTGTTCCGGCCTGCGGCCAAGAACCAAATCATCGCCTGCACCCCGCGCAAGCGCCCGAACGAGTACCAGTCGATCCGATATATGGTCTCAAGGCTTCACCCCGCTGCCGCCCAATGGCGCTGGAACCTCATGGAAACAGCGTCCGAGGCTGAGGTCGCCGCCATGATGGGTTCCGCCTCGGTATTCCTGAGTTTGGCGCGGATGGAAGCGGTCAGCATTACCACGCTGGAAGCCATGGCCAGCGGGTGTCTCGTTGCCGGATTCACCGGGATCGGCCCGCGCGAATACACCTCCAGTGTCAATGGTTTCTGGGTCGATGAGGATGACTGCGAGGCGGCCGCCCAGGCCTTAATCCGCGCCTTGGTGTTGGCCGAACAAGGCGGTGGCGCGGCCGCGCTCATGCGCCATGCCGCAACCGCGACGGCCGCCCAATGGACCCATGCCGCATTCGTCGAGGCCCTGTCAGGGTTCTGGCGAGATCAGATGGGCGTCATGCCCTGAAGTCATTGCTTCTTGCAACGCTTTGCAAATCCTGCGCGCGCAGGTACAAGCCCGCGTCCCCGGACGCGAGCCGCCTTAGCTCAGCCGGTAGAGCACCGCATTCGTAATGCGGGGGTCAGGTGTTCGAGTCACCTAGGCGGCACCATCGGAGAACTATATGAAAACACGTCGTTTAATGCGGAATTTTGGGACGCCCTGATCGCGTACCCGATAGTGGGACCGCTACCAGATCGCTACCACGCGGTGGAATTGGGCAAGGTTCTCGCCGGGCGATGGGGTATCCCTGATGGAGAGCGGGCAAACTAACCCTCGGATCCTGCGCGGCGTCGTATATGAGGCGGTTTTCTGCGCCCCTGCCCGGAGAATTTTGCTTGAGTGCATGCTTAGGTGCTGTCAGCCCAACGGCAGCTGACCTCCATCGTGGCGAGAACAAACCCCGCAGAGGGGAAATCCGCGGAGCCGACCATGTTCAAGCGTCATCGACTTTCGGGCTAGTTCAACGCGCCTCCACCTTGCCGCCGTAGGGCACATTCTTGCCCCCAAAGCGGCGCACGCGGATGTTGGCTTGCTCGCCGTGTCCGGAAAATCCCTCTAGCGCACAGAGGCGGCTACAGTATTCGCCGATCATCACACTGGCTTCATCGGTTAAGATGCGTTGGTAAGTGCAGGTTTTAATGAATTTTCCGACCCACAGGCCGCCCGTGTAGCGCGCCGCTTTTTTGGTCGGGAGCGTGTGGTTGGTCCCGATCACCTTGTCACCGTAACTGACATTTGTGCGGTTACCGAGAAACAGTGCGCCATAATTGGTCATGTGTTTCAGGAAGTAGTCTGGATCGGCGGTCATCACCTGAACATGCTCGCTGGCAATCTCGTCGGCGATGCGCACCATCTCGGCGTCGTCCTCAGCCAAGATCACCTCGCCAAAATTCTCCCACGCGCGTCGGGCAATGTCGGCCGTGGGCAGGATCCTCAGCAGGCGATCAACCTCACGCATCGTCTCTTCGGCCAGTTTGCGGCTGGTGGTCAGCAGTATGGCGGGGCTGTCCGGCCCATGCTCGGCCTGTCCCAGCAAGTCGGTGGCCGCAAGTTCGCCGTCACAGCCGATCTCGTCGCAGATCACCAGGGTCTCGGTTGGTCCAGCGAACAGATCGATACCAACGCGGCCAAACAACTGGCGCTTGGCCTCGGCGACAAAGGCGTTGCCGGGACCGATCAGGATGTCGACCGCGTTGATGGACTGGGTCCCTAATCCCATGGCCGCAACCGCCTGGATCCCGCCCAAGCAATAGATTTCATCAGCCCCCGCCATGGCCTGCGCGGCCACGATCGCCGGTGCGGGCTTGCCCAGGAACGGTGGGGCGCAGGTGATGACCCTAGGGACACCCGCGACCTTGGCCGTGATCACCGACATATGGGCCGAGGCCAGCAGCGGGTACTTGCCGCCAGGCACGTAACAGCCCGCCGCGTTCAGCGGCAGATGCTTGTGGCCGAGCACGACGCCGGGCAGCGTCTCGACCTCCACGTCATGCATCGAGTTGCGCTGGATTTGAGCAAAATTTCGCACCTGGGTCTGGGCGAACTCAATGTCCTTCAGGTCTTGGCCGGTGAGTTGGTCGATACAGCCCTGGATTTCGGACGGACTGAGGCGGTAGTTTTCGCGATCCCAACCGTCAAACCTTATGCTCAACTCTCGGACGGCGGCGTCGCCACGGCGCTCGATATCGGCCAGGATCTCCTCGACGCTCTGGCGAACCTTGGTGTCGGAATCTGCCTTGGCAGCGGCACTCACGCCGCGTTTGAGCCATTCGGCCATATCAGTCGCTCCAGTTCATGTGCGCTGGGTCAGCACCCGCATCCGTTCGAAAACGTCGATCCCCATCTGACCAAGCAAATCCGGGATATCGATCATCACCCAGTTTTCGGCCAGCCGGTCACCGTCTCTGCGCCAGTAGTCCATCACGCGCATGGTGATGGCCCGACCGCTGGGTGCCAGGCCGAGCCAGCCGCCGCCGATGTGGGTGGCAGTGATGCTGGGCCACCCGGTCGAGGCTACATAGGCACCCTCGCCAATTCGAGCGCGGTGATTGCCGCCAACCCGATCCGGGAACGCCGTCAGGAACGGCAGTTGGTGCCCGCGCTCATAGTCGGCATGCCCGCGGAAATTGCCGATCGGTGCCGGTCCGAACCACCAGAAGTCATCCGTCCAGTATGAGCGCATGCCCATCGAATTCAGAGATCCGTCGAACTCGTGCAGTCCGCCGATCATGGCATTGACGAGCGCTAGGCTGGCCTCACCGCCAGGGTCATTCGGCCCGACGATGCCATCATGTGTTAGCGGTCCGGGCGCGGGGAAACTGGGTCCCATGGGCGGACCGCAAGGCCAGCAGCCCGCCTGCATCATGAGCGCGGGCAGATCCAGGATCAGGATTGTCTCGACAATGCGGCCGCCATCATGCCGCTCAAACCGCCCGAACCGCACCATCGCCGGCCGACCGGTCGCCGGAATGCCGAAGAGGTCTTCGGCAAATATCCCGGCCAGATGGCCGCTCGACGCGACCCAGTCACCGTCACGGTAGTGGCCGACTAGCCGGATATCGACACGCTCTTCGCCGCGCGGAAATGCTGCGCGCATCGGGTCCAGCAGTTGCGCTTGATAGCTGGGGATACCGTGCACTTCGTTCACGGGGGCGAAGCCGTGCAGGATATGGTCTGCGGCCAATCCGTCGAGCGAGGCGGGCGGGCCCAGCAGCCTCGGTCCGAGTGTTCGATCAATGTTGCGCACGCCCGCCATTTTCGCTCTCTCGCACAATATTGACTTCGAATGCAACGAACCTAAAACAAGCCCTGTAACGACGCGTCGAGGATCGACTAATGAGTTTCCCGCAAGCGCGGTCTTCAAACTATTCGCCGGAGCAGATCGAAGCTCGCATCGTGCGATATGCCAATTTGCGGCCCTGTTACAACGCCTTCATCGACACCCGCAGCCCAGGATCGGAGGCGAAGGAAAACTTTACGATCATTGGCCCCGGCGTTTCCGAAAACCCCGAACAGTATGTGCATATTGCCGAGCCGCATGGCTTCAACATCGGTGGCGCGCGCCAGCCTCCTGCCTGCATAAACTCCCAGCACAGTCACGACACGGCGGAGGTCTTCGTCGTGTTCAGTGGTACGTGGCGTTTCGACCTCGGCGAGCACGGTGAGGACGCCCAGGTGGTCATCGGGCCGGGTGACGTGATCTCCCTGCCAACCCAGACATTTCGAGGCTTTACGAATGTCGGGGATGAGGTCGGGTATCTCTTCGCGGTCTTGGGTCAGGACAATCCGGGCCGCGTGTTATGGGCCCCTGACGTCTTCGGCATGGCAGAGCAGTATGGGTTGGTCCTGCTTGCAACCGGCCGATTGATCGACACCGTTGCGGGCCAGTCCGTGCCCGCAAATGCTCAGGCAATGCCCGTCACGACTCCCGACCAGACGGCCAAGCTGAAACGGGTCAGCCAAGCCGAGGTCGAAGCCTTGGTTTGGCGCGCGGCAACGAGCGATATGGATGCCGAGATCATCGGATCAGATGGGCCGCTAAATTGGGATCACGGTTTTGAATTGGGCCGATTGACGTTGCCATCAGGCAGGACCTGCGAAGCAAAAATCGGGGTGACGCAGCGCGTGGTCTTTGTTCACAGTGGCGCGCTCAGCATAGGGTGGTCAGGCGGCACAATTGATCTGGGCGCAGGCGATACTATGACCATTCCGCCGCAGTTTGAATATCAGCTGTCCAGCGCGCCGGGGTGCACCGTGTACTGCGTCGAACGCGTAGCGCAATGACCGCGCTCGCCCTGTGGGGCCGTGACTTGGCGCAGCAACTCGCGCCATCTGGGCCGCGCCGGCAACCCATGCGGGGCTTTGATGACGGCTATGCCGATATCATCGATTATATCATCCGTTGCACACACCGCATCTGGGAAGAACGCGGGCTGGATCTGATTGACAGCCACTATTCCGTCGATTGTCCGGTCTGGACGATGGCGGGGCCTTCATCTGGTGCGGCTGTGGTTAAGGCAAACACGGCGAGAACGCTGGAGTCCTTCCCAGATCGGACATTGGTGGGCGATGCGGTGATCTGGTCAGGCGATGATCAAGTGGGCTATCTCAGCTCACACCGCATCACCAGTCACGCGACCAATTTGGGCGCGTCGGAGTTCGGTCCCGCGACGGGACGAAAAATCGAATTCACCACGATCGCCGATTGCCTGTGTTTGGAAAACCGGATCATCGAAGAATGGCTGGTGCGCGACAATGCTGCAATTGTCCGCAAGCTGGGCTTCGAAATTGGCGCGCTCGCATCGGCGCAAGCGGGCGCGGACCAAACGACAGGCCCTGCGCTCTGGCGGCAGGACGCGATGGCCAAGGTGCGTGGCGAGGCGCGCACTTTGGCGCCAGGTGCAAAGCCCGACCCGGCCAGTGCACCGCTCGACTTCGCCCGCTGGTTCTTCGCCTCCCTAATCCAGACGACAACGCCGCAAGCCATCGCCGCAGCCTACTCCACCCAGGCGCGCGTTACCTTGCCGGATGAGTGCCGCGCGCTGGGCCACGCGGCAATTCAGAAGGCCCGCGCGGCGATTTTTGAGTGCTTCACCCACGGCGCATTCACCCTGGATCATGTGGGCAGTGTCGTGGAGGGCCCCTATACCGACATCGCGCTGCGCTGGTCGTACACCGCGCGCCATAGCCGCGAGGGGCGCTATGGAGCACCGAGTGGCCGCGAAATCTACATCCTGGCCGTCACCCACCTGCGAACGCTCCATGGGCAGGTTGTCGAGGAATGGACAATCTTCGACGAACTCGCACTGCGGCGGCAGATGGCAGGCGGGTTGTGAGATTGATCTGGAGCGTGATCCGCTAAATCCCGGCAGCGCCCCTGAGGGCTTTCGCCCCGTCGCGGATGAACCCGTGATCGGATCCCAACAGAAACAGCGTGGCCCCCTTTGTGCGCCACATCGCCACATCACTGCTGCGCGAAAGGAACATGCCGGTTGGGCGGCCAGCAGCGCGTCCGGCCGCCACAACCCTCTCTACCGCCGCGACGACCACCGGATCATCCGGGCTGTCGCAGCCGAGCGAAACGGTCAGGTCAATCCGCCCTATGAACAGGGCGTCAAGGCCATCGACAGCGGCGATCGCATCGATCTCGTCCAGCGCCTCAGCGTCCTCAATTTGCGCAATGACAACGGTCTTTGCTGCGCTCGCCGCCTTGTGGTCGGGCATAGACCGGGTGCCATAGCCTGCCGCGCGAGACGATCCGGCATAGCCGCGCCCGCCTTGGGCATAATGGGCCGATGCCGCCACGGCTCGGGCTTCATCGGCGCTCCGCACGTGCGGGACGACCACGCCGTCCGCGCCGCAGTCCAGTGCGTTCAGAATCTGCTCCGGCGCGCTGTTGGGAGTGCGGACCAGCACCGGCAAACCGCCCAGCTGGGCCGCCATGACGCAGGCATCGATGTCGCGCCGATCAAACGGCGCATGTTCCGCATCGACGCAGATACAGTCCAGGCCGCTACTGGCCAGCACCTCCACCACATGCGGATGCGGTGTTTTCAAGAAGGTGCCGAGTAGTGTGTCTCCGGCGGCGATGCGCGCTTTCAGGTTCACCACAGGTTCGCGCCGGCAATTGCCGCGCCCTCGGCCAGCGTCGCGAGTTTCGCGTAGACAATCTCAGGATCGACCACGCCAAAGCCGGCGAAGGTTGAAAATCCGCAGTCGGTTCCGGCGATTACCCGCTCACGCCCAATGATGCCCGCATAGCGTTCGATCCGCTCTGCTACGACACGGGGGTGCTCAATGAAATTCGTCGTGCTGTCGATGACGCCTGGGATCAGTATCTTTTCGTCCGGAATGATGTCCACCATCTCGGCAAAGTAATTCCAGTCGTGCTGATGGCGCGGGTTGCTGGTCTCGAACAGCAACCCGGCGGGCTTGGCTTTCATGAGTGTCGGGAGGATCACGCCCATCTCGACATCGCAGCAGTGCGGGCCTTCGTAGTTGCCCCAGCACACATGCATGCGGACCCGTTCCGCGGGCACATTGCGCAGGGCATGATTCAGAGCTTCGACATGGCCCCCGATCAGCTTCAAATACTCCTCATCGGAGCGATCCTTGTACATCATGTGACGACCCAAACCGAGGTCGGGGCTGTCGAGTTGCAGGATCAACCCCGCCGCCACAATCGCCTCATACTCAGGCCGCATCGCCTCGGCCAGGGCCTCTAGGTAAGCATCCTGGGATCGGTAATACTCGTTCGGTTGGAACAGCGCGATGACGCCCGGCGAAGCGGAATTCATAAACCCGCCCAAGGGTTTATGCCGCACCATGGCCTGAGCCATGTGGGTTAGATCGTCCTGCAACGGCGCCAGCGTTTTGGGGGCAATCTCGCCAATGCACTTGGGGCGTCGATAGGTCGGTGTTCCGCCGCCCTTGGCTTGGCGCTCAAGGAAGCTAGGGAACATCTCCAGATCTTTTGGCGGGCTGCGCTCACTGTCGCCGTCAAAGCCCGTGATCCGATCCTTGATGTAGGTCGCATACGATATCTTCGACATCTCGCCGTCAGAAACCAGATCGATACCCGATGCCACTTGGCGCGCGACAGCATCGTCTACAGCCGCGCCGATCACGGCATTGAACCTTGCTGCGTCAACCGGCTCGCCCCGCTCCTGCGCAAAGACCAGGTCGGTCACCGCCGCTGATCGTGGGAGCGACCCGACATGGGTGGTGAGGATTCGGTCGACCATTTCAGTCTCCAGATCTGTAGCGAGGAAGTGTTGCCGTGAGCCGTCGTGAAGGGGGCATCAAGATCCTAGCCGGGCGCTGTCGCCTCGGACGAGGTCGCCCGAAAATAGGCGCCGCTCGGCCCCCAGATCGGGGGTCTCGATGCGCTCAATGAGCATAGAGACTGCCGCCTCTGTCATCCGACCTACAGGCTGACGAACGGTCGTCAGCCGATAGCTGCGCCACTTGGCGGGCGCGACGCCATCGTAGCCGACGACCGAAAGCTGTTCGGGAACGGCGATGCCGCAGTCGATCCGGGCAGCGTCCATCGCCCCCAGCGCCATGACGTCGTTTGCCGCAATGATCGCATCGAGGTCATAGGCTCTGAGCAGTCGCAATGCCGCAGCATGGCCGCTCTCATAGGAGAAATCACCACGATCCACGGGGACATCGTGGATCCCCGCCAAGGCCAGCCGTGCACAGGCCCCGCGAACGTGCGCCTCGCCCACGGTGGAATCGGCAGGTCCCGCAATGATGCCGAACGACGTGCACCCCGCCGCAACCAGACCGTCAATCAGCAGCGTCTCGCCAGCCGCAAACTCACAGCTGACCGAGGCGACTGGCGTACCTTCGCCCTCGCGATTGTAGAGAACAAGCGCGATTTCGCGGGCTCTGAACGCTTCCAGCTGAAGGGGTGACAATCGTGCGGCGACAATCGCGCCGTCCACTTGATAACGCCAGACCTGATCCAGTACCTGGTCGATTTCGCTCTCTGCTGCCAGCGTGAACAGCAGGACCCGGATGCCCTGTTTCGACAGCTTGGCCGTCAGTTCGGCCAGGACCTCTGGGTAGTAGAGATTGGTCAGGTTCGAAATGATCACCGCGACCAGGTTGGATCGTCGCGTGATCAGCCCCTGCGCGATCGCGTTGGGACGATACCCCAACGCATCGGCCGCGGCCAGAATACGGGCACGGGTCTTCGGCGACACCGAAGCCCCAGGTTTGAAACACCGCGAGACGGCTGATTGTGAAACCCCGGCGTAGCGCGCGACGTCATAAGACGTTCCCGCTCGCCGCCGGGCTGGCTTTTCCTCTGTCGCTGCCGACGACGATTGCGGTCCGGCTCGCTTCAAACCCATCATCCTCTGAAACGGGCCGGAACAACAATCATCCCGCCGTCGAACAGCGCGATCAGAACTTCACGTTGGCCCGAACGCCCCACAGCCGGGGCGGAGCGTAGCTTGCCTGCAGGTTGCCGCCACCGCCATAGACAAAGCGGGTTGCCGTCGCCTCATTGGTGACGTTGGTGACAAAGCCCTGCAGCGAGAATTCCTCGCGATAGTCCCAGGTCAGTCGCAGGTCGAGTTTGGTGAAGGCACCCTGGCGATCAAGGACCGAGTTGATCGCCTGACCATAAAACGCTCCTGAGAAGTTCAGCTGCGCATAAGGTGACAGGGTACCAGCGCTACCCAGATCGATGTCATACTGCACCGAGAGGGATCCGGAATATTCCGGGGAGTGGGCAATCTTGTTGCCCTTCAGATCACAACCGAAGGCCGCGCCCGGCTGTCCAGTGCCGCCGGTCCCAGGGATGAGACCGCAGGTGTAGCCGCGGGCAAAGACCCGACGCTGGCCGATGGGCGCAATCGTAACGCCGTTGACCACCGTGGCGGTGAGGGCCGTGGCGTCTGCGACGAGGATTGAGGTGCCGAACGGCGCGGCGACCTGATCGTACTTGGTGTACTCCGCGTTTAGGTAGGCGAAGCTTCCGTTGAACGTCAGTTCGCGTACCGGCTTCCAGATGGCTTCCAGCTCTGCGCCATAGGACCGGGCCTTGCCGCTGTTCTCAATGATCGACAGCGTCGTGTTGCCGACCGGCACCTGACGCTGCTCCTGTAAGGCGTTATAGCGGTTGTAGAAGACGGCAAGGTTCAGCTGAACCGTATCGTCGGCGAACCGGTTCTTCGATCCAACCTCAAAGGCCGTCACGGTCTGCGGCTTGAACGTTGCCCGGCCCAGCGCTGCGGCCGCCTGGCTGCCGTTGAATCCGCCAGAGTTGAAGCCTGTCGAAACCGCTCCATAAAGCAGATTGTCGTCCGTCAGCTGATAGTCCAGCCCCGCGCGCCACGTCAGTTTCTTGAACGTCGCAGTGTTGAATGTGGCACCGGTAAAGACTGTCGTGTTGGCCGCCAGACAATGGAAACCAGCCTGTGGTGCGGGGATGGTCGTATAGGTGCAGTTGGTCGCAGCACCCTTGGCGCCAAAGGCACTGTCCGGAATGCCGCCGGTCTTCAGAGTGATTGCCGTACCGATTGGTACGCCGGCTGCGGTGAGCGGCAGGACGGCGTTAGCGTTGGCAAACTGGAAGTCTTTTTGGTCGCGCGTGTAGCGGACGCCCGCCGTCAGTTTCAGCTTGTCGGACAGGGCGTAGTTGCCTTGAGCATAGGCAGCGACCGATTCTGTCTCAGCGCGGAATTCCTGATAGAAGCCGCCAGCCTGGCGCACGGCGGCCGGGCGTGTGTCGTTCCGGATCACTTGGACAAACTGCTCGTTTATGAATGTGCCGTTGAGCTTGTCCTTGAAGTAGTAGGCCCCCGCCACATAGGTGAACGGACCGGTGCCGTTGGACAGCAGTTGCAGCTCCTGGCTGAACGTCTTGGCCGAGGTGAACTGATAGTCCGCGCCGATCTGGTTGCCTGAGAAGTCGGTGTCCTGCGTGCGGGTGGTCTTGAGATCGGAATAGCCTGTAATCGCTTTCAGCGTCACGTTTCCGAGATCATAGGCGATGTTGCCCGAAAAGCTGGTGTTCTTCAGGTCGAGCGAGCCGCGATAGTCATTGTCGATCAGATAGGGGTTTCCGGCCGCAAACAGCGGCACACCAGCATCGATAGTCAGCGGGGCATCATTGACGCCGTCGCGGTTGCCACCACGCGTATTCAGGATCACCGGTGTCGCGTTGAACAACTGCTGGTTCGACGGAATATCGAAATAGCTGCCGACGAGCTTGTAGCCGAACGCCGAGCCGCCATTGCCGCCGCGGCGGGCGTGGTCGAGCTTCAAATTGACGGTCAGCTTGTCAGTCGGCGCGAACAGCAGTGACCCACGCACGTAACGATTATCGTCGTCGAACAGATTGCCGCCCGCCGGATTGACGTTCTTCACATAGCCGTTGGACTTCTCAAAACCGCCTGCCAGCCGCAGCCCGACGGTATCGCTCAGCGGAGCATTGAAGTAGCCGGTGACGCGAACCTGATTGTTGTCGCCGGCCGTGAACTCTGCGCCGCCGAAGGTGTCGCCCAAGACGGGCGGGGCAGTCACAATCGAAATATTGCCACCAAACGTGTTGCGGCCATAGAGCGTGCCCTGCGGTCCGCGCTGAACTTCT
>JAYTWT010000002.1:0-9757 GCA_043743295.1 Alphaproteobacteria bacterium
ACCAACAGCACCGGAATACCAATCATGGTGATCGGGATCAGTAACCACCAAGACAGCCGCGCCTGTTCTCCGTTCGCCCCGTGATAGAGCCGGGCGAGCGCCAGGACGATGCCCAGCTTGATCACTTCCGAGGGTTGAAAACTGAACGGCCCAATGGAGAGCCAGCGTTGCGCGCCCAATCGGATGTCGCCCACCGCCTCCACCGCGATCAGCAACAGAATGCCGATCCCATAGATCGGATAGGCCAACGCAAACCAGACTCGTAGGTCCACCACAGCCAAACCGACCATCAAAATGAGGCAAAGGCCAAACCGAAGGGCGTGCTGCGCCGCCCACGGCTGCCAAGACGAGCCAGCGATCGAGAAGAGCATCAAGGCCCCAGCCCCAGCGATCAGACACAGGACCAGCACGAACAACCAGTCGACCTCTGACAACTTGACGATCAGACGGTCACGTTCGCCAGGTCGGGTCAGGGCGGAAACGGTCATGCGGGCGCTCGCAAAGACCCGGCTCTGGCTTCTATCGGGGCTGGGGCGTCTGGCGCTGCGTTCTCTTCGGGCAGATCCGAAGGCATGTCGGGCAACGGTGTCGGGCTTTGAACGCGCTTCATCACCTCAGGATCCTTCAACAGGACGGTCCGCATGATCTCCCGGGCTCTTGGGGCTGCGGCGGCGGCACCAAACCCGCCATGCTCCACCAACACGGCGATCGCATACTTCGGGTCATCGTAGGGTGCATAGGCCACGAACCAGGCGTGATCGCGCAACGCCCAGGCGCCGTTGGTGCCGTGAACCCCCCGACCTGTGCCGTAGTCGTAGCTTTGCGCGGTGCCCGTCTTTCCGGCCATCTTGACCGGCCCAAGACCGAGGTCGGCAACCCGCGCCGCCGTCCCGACCGTGGTCACCGCCTTCATCGCCTCGCGCACGAATTCCAGATGCTCATGAGCCACCGGCAGGTCGCCCCACGCGGCACCGGACTTCTGCTCAATGCCGCCGATAGACCGGATCAGCCGCGGATGTAGCGCCTTCTGTCCATTGGCGATGCGGGCGGTCATGACACAGAGCTGAAGCGGATTGAGGTTGGTATAACCTTGGCCGATCCCCATGCTGGGGGTCTCGCCGGGGTGCCATTTCGGGTCCTTGGGAAACCGCCGCTTCTTGTAGGCGGTGTCCGGGACCAGGCCCTTCTTTTGGCCGGGGATTCCAATGTCAAAGATTTCGCCCAGCCCGAACTTGCGCGCCGTCTCAGCGATCTTGTCCGGCCCGATAGCCAGGGCGCACTGGTAGAAATAGATGTCGCACGAGGTGGCAATCGCGCTCTTTAAATCCTGAGCACCATGGACCTGGTCGCACTTCCAGACTCGACCGAACGACCAGTGGCCACTGCAGACGTGAACCGTTGCCGGATTATATCCATGCTCAAGCGCTGCCATTGCGACCATGGTCTTGAACGTCGAGCCAGGCGGATAGGTGGCCGTCAGGGCTTTGTTGAACAGCGGCTTGTGATCATAGGTCGATAGCGCTCGGTACTCCGCGCCGGTCAGGCCGCGGACAAACCGGTTGGCGTCAAAACTGGGGCCAGAGAACATGCAAAGGATGTCACCGTTGCGGCAATCCATGACCACGGCGGCGCCGCTCTCGGTGCCGAACACCTCCTCAGCGCGAAGCTGAACGTCCAGGTCTAGGGTGAGTTGAATTTCCATGCCCGGAGTCGAGGGAATGTTGCCGTCCGGGTCCTCACGGACTTGGCGTCCATTGGCGTCGACCTCGACCTTTTCCGCGCCGGGCTTGCCGCGCAGGTCGAGATCGAACGCTTTTTCGACCCCCTGCTTGCCAATCCGAAAGCTCGGATGGAGCATGATCGGATCGACATTGGGTCCCGCAGCCGTGACGTCCTCGCGGTTCACCTTGGCCACATAGCCGATCACATGAGCAAACGCGCCGCCGTGTGGATAGACTCGGACTTCGCCCATGTCGGCTGTGACTCCGGGCAACTCCGGGGCGCGAACGTTGATGGCGCTGAACTGCTCCCAGCTCATGTCCTCCATGACTTGGACGGGTGCGCGCTTGGGGGCGGAATTTATGTCCTTCAGCAACCGGCGCTGGCGTGGCTCATCCAACGGCACGAAGCCTGCCAGAGTCTTGAGCGTTGACTCCGGGTCCATGTTCTTATCGCGCGCCACCATCAGCCGGAAGTTCGGGCGATTGGCGGCCAACACTGCGCCGTTGCGGTCCACGATGACGCCACGCGGAGCAGGCAGAAGTTTGAAATTGAACTGGTTCGAAGTCGCCAGCTTCTCATAGCGCTGGGTCTGGAACAGCTGAAGATAGGCCAGACGACCGCCAAGCGCCGTCATGCCAAGTCCTGCAAACGCGCCGAGCAGGATCGACCGGCGGTGGAACACACCCTGCCGCTCGTTGACCTCTTCGAAGAAGATAGACGGTTGCGTCATGGCGGCGTCAGCGGAACCTCACGTCGGCGTCTTCGAACAGGTCGATCAAACGGTCCGCAAAGGGATATAGGACGATTGTGGCCAGGAATTGCCAGCCCACCGAAGCCAAATTTGGTGCATTCTGAGCCGCGAGCATGGTGAGGAGATAGCCCGCACCCAGCGCTAAGGCTGTCGCGGCGCAGAACCAGGCCCACATGATCAGTCGGCTCTGGCCGGCCAACATCGCGCGGCCCGCCAGGACCAGTCCATACGGCAACAACAGACAGACCGCCCAAAGGCCACTCGGTCCACCCCACAAGAGGTCCAGGAACAGGCCCATAAGCATGACCCCGATCGGTGCCAACATCGAAGGGCGGATCACCGCCCAGGCAAACACTACCGGCAGAGCAAAGACCGGTTCCGGCAAGGAAAAGCCTGCGAACCGAAACGGCAGGGCGAAGAGCATACTGGCCGCCATGACCTGCAAGATCGGCACGCCGAGCCATCGGAACGGCGAGAGCGGGCGCGCACCGCTGTTGCTCATGGCCGCACCTCGCCACCGGGCTGCGTCGCGACGAGTTTTGGCACCGCCGCGACCGGTACTGGCGCGGTCACGGGTAGTGTCGAGGCCCCAGGGGTCGGCGGTGGCACATCGACAGTTTGGAGTGCGGTACGATTGGCGACCTGCGTGAAGTCCTCGAACAAGAGGATTCGAACATAGTCCACCGCCGCCTTGTCCGACGCCAAGGCAACGCGCCAGCGACCGTCCAGACCCTTGACCACCACGCCGACAGGCAGGCCACGCGGGAAAACACCGCCATCTCCCGACGTCAGTACCAAGTCGCCACTCCGCACGGGATTTTGTCCGCGCAGATACTCCATCCTGGGATTGGGGCCGCCGTCACCCGTCAAAATAGCGCGCGCATTGGTCCGGTCGATCATAACCGGGGTTCGGGAGGCTACATCCGTCAGCAGTAGGACCCGGCTGACGCCCTCAGTCACGCCGATTACCCGACCCACCAGACCATTCTCGCTCATCGCCGGATTACCGGGCTTGATGCCCTTCTCACTACCGGCGTTGGCAAGCCTGGCGTTGGCGAACGGCCCACGACTGTCCGTCACGATGCGCGCGCTGGCCATCGGAATGGGCGGATCGGTTTTCAGGTCCAGGATCGCGCGATAGCGCTCGTTCGTGTCGCGCAATGCGACGGCGACATCGCGCCATTGCTGCATGTTTTTGAGTTCTGCCCGAAGGTGACGGTTCTCCGAAACCGCGAAGAAATACCCCCGAACGCCATCAATGCCGGCGCCCGTCAAACGACCGGGCGTGGAGGCGATATCTCCCACTGGAGCCAACACCCGATCCGAAAGCGTCCGCGGACGACCATAGGCATCAGTATCGAAGTCTTCACGCCGGTCACCCAGCAGGATGGCGACCGAGGCGATCAGGACGACAATGAACACCACCCCCGCCGTCCAAGTCAGGGGCACCCTCAGTTCGCCGAGCGGGTTGTCCCTCAAGGACATCTAGGCTTGGGCCCCAATCCCCGCTGATCCACGACTACGCGAAGGTGGCTTCCAGGACGCCCTTCATCCACTTGGGATGCTCGAGCACCTTGCCGCAGCCCAGGGCCACGCAACTCAACGGATCGTCGGCAACGGTGACCGGCAGGCCGGTATGGTCGCGGATCTCAGCGTCCAGGCCGCGCAGCAGCGCACCGCCTCCGGTTAGCATGATGCCCTTGTCGGCGATGTCGGAGGCCAGTTCGGGCGGGGTGGCTTCCAGCGCCATCTTTACCGCGTCAACGATCTGGCTGACCGGTTCGCTGAGCGCGTCCGAAGCTTGCTTCTCTGAGATCCGAACTTCCCGCGGCACGCCCTGCATCAGGTCGCGGCCTTTGACCTCGATGGACAGGCCCTCTCCATCGGCCGGTGCCCGCGCAGTGCCAATTTCCTTCTTGATCCGCTCGGCTGTGGTCTCGCCGATCAACAGATTATGGTTGCGACGCATATAGCTGATAATCGCTTCGTCCATCTTGTCGCCGCCGACCCGGACCGAGCGCGAATAGACGATACCCGACAGCGACAGCACTGCCACCTCGGTGGTGCCGCCGCCGATGTCGACGACCATCGAGCCGGTCGGCTCGTGGATCGGTAGGCCTGCACCGATGGCGGCGGCCATAGGCTCATCGATCAGGCCGACGCGGCGGCCGCCGGCGTTCAGACAGCTGTCGTTGATCGCGCGCCGCTCCACGGCGGTGGCACCTGACGGCACGCAGACGATCACCTTGGGGTTCACGAAGCCCTTGCGGTTGTGAACCTTGCGGATGAAATACTTGATCATCTCTTCGGCGACTTCGAAATCGGCAATCACCCCGTCGCGCATAGGGCGGATGGCTTCCATATGCCCTGGCGTACGGCCCAGCATCTGCTTGGCCTCAATGCCAACGGCATGCACCACCTTGCGTCCACCAACGTTGCGCAGCGCCACCACCGAAGGCTCGTTCAGCACGATACCCTTGCCCTTCATATAAATGAGGGTGTTAGCCGTGCCGAGGTCGATGGCGATGTCGTTCGAGATGGCGCCGAAGAGCGAAGAGATCATTGAGGGCCCTGAAGGATTGGGGCTGAAAACACGAGCTGCAGAACGGGTTCGAAGACGATCCGACCTGACACACCAAGATGCGTCGAGTCGCTAGGCTTTGTCCGGTGAGCGTTCCCGTCCCTCTGCCCTGACACATTGGTCATTTCAAGGCTTAATGAGCCGTTTGCAAATTCGCGTCGCACGCGAGTTTATTGCGGCACAACCCCAAGAAATACGACTAACCACCCGAATGTGCCCTGAGACGGGCCTGAAGCGCCTCAACCGCAAGGCGCGCCACCTCAATCGGCGCACCACTCAGCGCGAGTTCGGCGGCCAATTCGTTCGGCCCGACCGTCGCCAACCTGGCCTCCAAACCCTGGAGCGTACCAGGCTCCGGCGGCGCATTGAGGGCGACCTCCTCAACCAGCCGCCCCTCATTCATCAACACCATTCGGTCACCGATCCTGCCCGCTTCGATGATGTCGTGGGTGACATAGATGATGGGAATACCCGCCTCGCGCCGCAACGCGTCCAGATACGGGATCACCTCAGCCTTGCGGGCCTGGTCCAGGCTGGCCAGCGGCTCGTCCATCAGCAGCAGGCGCGGATTACTGAGCAATGCCCGGCCGATCGCAACCCGTTGACGCTCGCCGCCCGAAAGCTTGCCAACGCCTCGGGCCAGCAAATGCTCCAGACCCAGCAGGGTGACGAGACGACCACACTCGGCATCAGCACCGCGGCCCGCTCGCTTGCGACCATAAAGCAAGTTCCTGCCGACGCTCAGGTGCTCGAACAGCGCCGCGTCCTGAAAGACGTAACCGACCCTGCGTTGATGAGGCGCTAGAAACCTCTCGCCCTCCTGCCAAACCTGATCTCCGACCTGTAGACGCCCACTGAGTCGGGTCAGGCCCGCTAGACACCGCAGCAAGGTCGTCTTGCCCGACCCCGACGGCCCGAAGAGCACCGTGACGCCCGTAGCTGGCACCGATAGGGCGATGTCCAGGCTGAAGTCGCCAAGTCGGCCTTGAAACTGTGCCGAGATCACGAGCGTGGCCTTCCCGTGCGGCGGTCCAGCAGCAACAGGCTAAGAACCACGGCGAAGGCAAACACCAGTAGCCCCCCGGCGATCACGTGCGCCCGTTCCCACTCCAGGCTCTCGACAAGGCGAAAGATGTCGATGGACAGCACCTCGGTCTGACCGGGAATACCGCCGCCGATCATCAGCACGACCCCGAACTCTCCCACTGTGTGGGCAAAGGTCAGCACGCCAGCGACCAGAAATCCTGGCCGGGCGAGCGGCACGGCAACGCTTAGGAAGGCGTCCAGCGGCGTTGCCCCAAGGGTAGCCGCCGCATCCATCGACCGCGCGCCGACGGCCTGGAATGCATTCCGTAACGGCTGCACCGCAAATGGAAGTGAGTAGATCACCGAGCCGATCACCAGACCGGTGAAGGTGAACGCCAGAGTGCGGATCCCCATCGCCTGAAGCGGTGCCATCAATACGCTATGCGGCCCGAGCGCGATCAGCAGGTAAAACCCCAGAACCGTCGGCGGCAGCACGATGGGCAGCGCCACCAACGCGCCAATGATCTCGCTCCACCAAGCTCGGCTGCGCGCCAGCCACCAGGCCAGCGGGGTCGCGATCAAGAGCAAGATCACCGTGGTAACGGCGGCAAGCTTCAGGGTCAGCCAGAGGATGTCAGCCAACGGGGTCAAGGCGTCTCATAGCCATATCGGCGAATGATCGCTTTCGCCTCGGGGCCCTTCAGGAACGCCAGGAACGCCTTGGCCACCGGGTTGGCAGCGCCGACCTTCAGCAGCACGGCCTGTTGATCGATGGGGGTGTGGTCTTTCGCCGGAACAACCCATCGCGAACCGCCGGTCAGCGCAATGACCTGCGACAGCGCGACGAAGCCCAACTCGGCCGCGCCCGTGTCGACGAACTGATAAGTCTGGGTGATCGAGGAGCCCTGCACCAGACGCGGTCGCAGCGTGTCATAGATGCCGCGTTTGCGCAGCACCTCCACCGCCGCCAAGCCATAGGGAGCTAATTTGGGGTCAGCAATCGCGAGTTTCTCGAACTTGCCGGAGGCCAGAACAACCCCTTTGGTATCCACCAGTCCCGGCGTGCGGCTGTAAAGCACGAGACGACCCACGGCGTAGGTGAACCGACTGCCCACGACCCCCAGCCCCTCGGCCTCCGCCGCCTCCGGCCGCTCGCGATCTGCTGACAGGAAAACGTCGAACGGCGCCCCATTAGCGATCTGAGCGTAGAACTGGCCAGATGATCCGAAACTCAGGATCGCGTCGTGGCCGGTGCGCACCTTGAACCGCACCGCGATCTGTTTGGCCGGCTCGCTGAAGTTGGCGGCGACAGCGACGCGGGTTTCGGCGGCATTTGCGGTCGTCATCAGCGCCAGCGCGGCGAAAATGCCCGATATTAGGGTGTTTGAGCGCATGACGAACTCCGCAGTCCTCGTTATGTAGCTGTACTACATAACGAGGTGAAGTCTTGGCTGAAGGCCTGACTGCAATTTTCGCTTTGCCGCGTGCGGCGCTGACGCGGATGGCCGTTCTAGAGGCGGTGGGCGAACTTGGATCCATCCAAGCGGCCGCGCGACAGGTCGGTCTCAGCTACCGTGGCGCGTGGGATGCCGTTCAGGCTTTGAACAACCTTTTCGACACGCCGTTGGTAGTCGCTGCACCGGGCGGTCGAGCTGGCGGCGCGGCTCATGTCACCCCGCAGGGTCGAGATGTACTATCCGCTTTTCATCGCTTTCAAGCCGAAACCTCCAGCACCTTGTCCAGGCTGGATGGGCGGTTGGGCCTCGACGTATTCTGGAGCCTCGGAATGAAAACCAGCGCCCGGAACATCTTGCGGGGACAGATCGCCCGAATTCTCCCCGGTGCGGTGAACGTCGAAGTCGTCGTCAAGGTCGCTGACGATCTTGAGATCGTGGCCGTCATTACCGGTCCAAGTGTCGAAGACCTCGAGCTTAGAGTTGGTATCCCGGCAATTGCCTTGATCAAATCCAGCTTCATCATCCTTGCAGGTGGAGAGAACTTGCGCACTTCGGCCCGAAACCAGATCTCGGGTACTGTGGTCAGCCGCGATGATGGCGCGGTCAATAGCGACGTCCGTCTGGACATCGGTCATGGCAAGACGTTGGCCGCAACAGTAACCCTAGAAAGCGCCAATGCCTTGGATATCGCGGTGGGTAACCCGCTCACTGCCCTGATCAAGGCGTCACACATCATCTTGGCCGTCGAATGAGGACCCTCACCTTGCGCGCTCTGAAACTCGCGGTGGTCATCGCTGCAATCGCCTTTCCCGCCTCGGCACAGACCCTGGTGCTGAAAGGGCCCACGGGCCAGACGGTGACCGTATCCAAAACAGAACTTGCCGCTCTGCCGCACGTGGGATTCACTTTCGACGCCCATGGACAGAAGCATGTTTACGAAGGTGTGCCCCTGCTCGACCTCTTGGCCAAGGTCGGAACCCCCACAAGCAAGGCGCTGGGCGGAAAGGCCCTGGCGATGGCGGTTCGCACAACGTCGGCAGACGGCTATCAAGTCGTGTTCGGCCTTGGTGAGCTCGACCCCGGCACCCGGTCCAACCGGATCATCGTCGCCGACAGGGCCGACGGCGCAGTTCTGACCGACAAGGATGGGCCCTTCAAGCTGGTGGTGGAAGGCGACCTGCGACCAGCCCGTGGTGCGCGTATGCTGATCTCCGTCGAGGTGATCCCGCTCGCTACCCCAGCACCGTAAACAGCACGCCGCCTGCCGTTAGCGCCCCACCGATACCCTGGCGCAGCGTCAGGCGCTCGCGGAACAATCGACGTCCCACCATCGCGGCGACCGGACCTTCGATTAGTCCGATGGCACGGACCGGGGCGGCCGGTGCCAGGGCAAGGGCCCCGAACCAGCAGGCTGACGCCGCTGAGCCGAAGAACCCCGCAGCGAGGGAGGCGCGCCAGGCGCTGGCCACGGCCCGCAAGGCTTGAGGTCTCAACACCGACAGGATCGCCGAGAGCACGATAGACTGCATGACCTGCGCCACCACCAGGGCGGCGCTCGACGAATAGAGCGGGTGGTGCGCATCAAACGCGAGACCGGCTTGGCGGTAGGCGTTGAACGCGACGGCGAAGGCGGCCCCGGAGGTCAACCCCAAAAGACCTCCAGGCAAGTCGGCCTTCGCCTGACCCGCGCGAGGCCATGACAACACCACAAGGCCCGCTGTCGCCAGCGCCACGCCCAGCCATGCCCCGCCGCCGAGAGCGTCGCCCAGCACGAGCCACCCGAGGATCGCCGCAATCGGCAAGGACGATTGCTGCAACATAATCGCCACCGCGAACCCCGAACGGCCCATGGCCATCAGCAGCGCGCCGGTCGCGGCGACCTGGCTGATCGCGCCTAGGATCGCGGCGATCCAAAATTTCAAATGCGGGTCAGGCGCGGCGTCGGGCGTCAACAGAACCGCGATCCCGAAAATCAGGATCGAGAACGGCAGGCCGAACAGAAACCGCACTAACGTCGCGCCCCAGGGCCCGGCGTCGCCGACGAGACCCCGCTGCATCGCGTTGCGGGCAACCTGAAGCGGTGCCGCCGCAGCGGCCATCACTATCCAGAGCATTTTTGCCATCCGATCATCCCTCCCCTTCTGGGGAGGGTGGACGAGGCGACGCCTCGGACGGGTGGGGAGGTGTAGGCCAGAACACGGAGGTCGGACTTGATCCTGA
>JAYTWT010000003.1:0-2604 GCA_043743295.1 Alphaproteobacteria bacterium
CAGCTTGATGGCGACGACCTGTTCGTAGAGGCCGTCGTCGCGGACGCCCTTCCAAACGTCGCCCATGCCGCCGCGGCCGAGGCGGTCGGTCAGGCGGAAGGCCCCGATTCGCTCAGGCGGTGGAACCGCACCGTCGCAATCTGCACTGCCAGGGATCAGGGTCGGGATCGCACCCTGGGCGCGGGTGACGCTGGCCTGCAGCGCGTTGACCCGAGCGAGCACGGCAGGGGTTTCGTTCCTGAGCAGCCGGGCGCGACGTCGTGCAGTGCCGGCGACGTCGCCGAGGTTGTCGGCGAGCCGCTCGAACAAGGCCAACGCGCGGCGTTCGATTTCAGGTGAGCCCGGTTTCTTAGGCGAATTGGGGTTCGGCATCGTCGCTCAAATAGTCGAGGAGCCAGGCGCGGGCCGCCTGCCAACGTCGCTTGATCGTCCGCGCGGGGATGCCGCTGGCGAGGGCCGCCTCGTCGACGGTGAGACCCAGCATGAAACGGAGTTCAACGATCCGCGCATGGTCGGGAGAGTAGCTGTCCAGCGCGACCAACGCGCGGTCAAGATCATCGATGTCAATCAGTTTGGATGAAGGGTCGTCCGGCCAGACCGTGACGAAGGCAGGCGTCAGGCGCTTGGCGGCGGACCCCTTGCGAGCCTCGTCGATTAACACCCGCCGCATCGTCCGGGCCGCCAAAGCCAGCATATGCGCCCTGTCCTTTATCTCCATGCGGTCCAGGCCCATCAACCGGATCGCCGCCTCATTGGCCAATTCGGTCGCCTGGATGGCGCGGTTCATGTTGTCGCCGCCGATCACGCGGCGCGCGATCCTACGGATATCGTCATAGCAAGCGGCGAGCATGTCCTCTGACACGCCCATGCCTTTACGCCCCGCCCCAACGTCAGTCCCTGATCCCGTCTCGCCCATGCCAGCGGGAGTGTTTCCCGGCCACGCCATCGGCGCAAGGTCGAAACCTGATCTGAAGCCGACGGAGCGGCGGATACATCGGTAAAGGCGGGGATGGGGCGGAAAGCGGGCCAGAGGGTGCGGTCTAACGGATCGGAAGGCGTAGCGCGCAGGGGCTCACCGCATAAATGTTCACGTTTTGTATTGACATGTGCGCGGCAATTCGGTAGGGTTTCGTTATTGGTGATCAGTGCGTCAGGGGTCCGGCTTTGGAGGGCTTGGAGCCGAGCAGATCCCCCGGTCGCGGTGGTCGTTTTGATAACGCAGATGCAGTCGGGTCGTTAACGCGCGTCCTGGTTCGCCTTGGCGGTTCTGGCATCGGCCTAATATCTGAGCCGAACCTTGCGGATTGCTGAAAGAAACCCTCGTCGCTCTCGCAGCGATTCCCATGGGTCTGTGGGCTTGGCGTCGCGGCTGAAGGTTTAAGGCGAGCGCGTGGCTCCTGCACTTTGGAGCCTCTCTGAAAATTTTGTTTCCGACGGCGGGGTTCGCGCCGTCTTTCACCTGCCGGGCAAAGCCTGCGCGGGCGCTTTTGCATGGAGCAAGCCCTTGTTGGACGATGATATTCTGAGCGAGGCCAGGGCGGCCTTTGAGCTGGCGTGCGAGGCCGAGGCGGAGAACCGGCGCGAGGCGCTGGATGACCTACGGTTTGCCCGGCTGGGCGAGCAGTGGCCGGAGAAGGTGCTGCGCGAGCGGGCCTCGGAGGGCCGACCGTGCCTGACCATCAACCGGCTGCCCGCCTTCATCCGCCAAGTGGTCAATGATGCCCGCCAGAATAAACCGGCGATCGCGGTGCATCCTGTAGACGGCGCGGCCGATCCGGCCACGGCGGAGGTATTCAACGGCCTGATCCGCCATATCGAGCAGTCGAGCGATGCGGAGGTCGCGTATGATACGGCGCTGGATTTCGCAGTGACCTGCGGGGTGGGGTATTTTCGGATCAACACCCGATATGCGGCAGACGATGGGTTCGACCAGGACATCGTGGTCGAGCGGGTGGCCAATCCGTTTTCGGTCTATGGCGACCCTGAATCGGTGGCTGCGGACTCCGGAGATTGGAACACGGCGTTTGTGGTCGACAGCCTACCGCGGGCGGCCTTTGAGACGCGCTGGAAGGGCGCAGAGCCCGTGGACTGGGCGCAAGAGGGGGCGAGCGTTCCCTTGGACACCGGTCGTGTTGGTGGGCGCGTCTCGGTGGCCGAATCCTGGCGACGCGAGCGAGTGATGCGGACGATCCTGGCGTTGTCAGACGGACAGGTCGTGGAGGAGGCGGTCTACAAGGCGCAGAAGTCGATGTTTGATGCCCTGGGGGTGAAGGTGGTGGGCCGGCCTCGGCAGGCGGCGAGCCACAAGGTGACGCAAAGGATCCTGAGCGGGTCGCAGGTTCTGGAGACCGTGGACTGGGCGGGGCGGTTCATTCCGATCGTACCGGTCTATGGCGAGGAATTGATGATCGACGGGCGGCGGCGGCTGAGCAGCCTGGTGCGGGACGCCAAGGACCCGCAGCGGATGTTTAACTATTGGCGGACCACGTCGACAGAGCTGGTAGCGCTGGCGCCTAAGGCTCCGTTCATCGGGCGTACCGGCGCGTTTGAGACGGATAGCGCCAAGTGGGCGAGTGCCAACATCAAGAGCCACGCCTATATCGA
>JAYTWT010000004.1:0-5526 GCA_043743295.1 Alphaproteobacteria bacterium
GCCAGCGACATGGCCGCCGCATTGGCCGCCTCCGCGCCGTGGTGCGCGGCGCTTAGAGCATCGAGCGCCGCGTCGCCTGGCTCCAACACCTCCAAGGCCGCTGCTGTCGGCGACAGGGCGATCACGCCCAGAAGCATGGCTTCACTGATCGCATCGCGAAACCGCGTGCGGGCGCGGAGATCGCGCGTAAGGCCTTTAGCCTGGGCCTTCCCGGCCAAGTCATAGGCATGGGCAAGAATGGCCGCAGCCAGGTCGGTACGCCCGCCCGCCCAGTCGATCCAGGCTTCGACCCTGGCGTTGGTGAAATGGGCAGGCGCCTCGACCTCGACGATCTGGCCGCCGCGCTCCAGACTGCGGCCTTCGATTCCTGCGCGCGACGTTTCGCTGCTCATCACCGACTCCCTGTAGGCGGAAGCCTAGTCTCGCTAGTCGCCTGGGAGCAATAGATGTTGGTGGCGCAGTCTATGCATCCACAAGATGTTGGGGCACGTCCCGGCACCGCGCCGCGCTGGACGCCGTCGGGCCGCCCGCCTATAGTCCTACCAAATCCTGACCCGAAGAGCGGCAATTTGTCCCTGTTGAAGACCATATTCACTTGGTGGAACGGTGCCACGACGGGCATCCACTTTACCATCGCCAAGCAAGGCCGCTTTGTCGGTGAGGATGAGTTGGGTAATCGTTACTACGAGGCCCGAACGGACCGTGATAGCTATGATCGAGGTCGCAGACGCCGTTGGGTGGTCTATAAAGGCTATGCAGACGCCTCAAAGGTGACGGTCGATTGGCATGGTTGGCTGCGTTACACCTTTGACGAGCCACCGACGGTGGAGCCCTTCGTGGTCAAACCCTGGGAGAAGCCTCACCTGCCTAACCTCACCGGCACAATCTATGCCCGCAAGCCCGCTGGCGCCTTGTCGCTGGGCGGCAATCGACAGCGCGCGACCGGCGACTATGAGGCCTGGACGCCGGAATAGCTGTGGACCCGCGCCACATGTCTCGTCGGCCGTATCGGCAATTGGGGCTCGGTGCCGTGATCGCGGCGGTTCTAGCTGGCGTGGTCTGGGCGCAGCCGTCACCTCCACCATCTTCGGTGCCGTCGGAGGCGCCCGCGCCGCGGAGCGCGGTCGCGGAGGAGGCACCGCCCGCTACCGTCGCCGCGCCACCGACCCTGGCTGTCAGTCCGCCAGTTGACGCCAAGGATATCTCGCCCGCGACGGCACCTAAGGCGCAGGTCTCCGAGAAGCCTGCTGCGACCGTAGTCCGCCGAGCGCGCTATGAGATTGCCGTGCTCCAGGCGCTAGACAAAGTCACCGCTGAGACCCTTCGCTTCGAAGCTGCCGTGGGTCGACCGGTCCGATGGAAGGGTCTGGTGTTCACGGTGCGGGCCTGTGAGCGCTCTGCGCCGGACGAAGCTATCGAGGATTCGGCGGCCTATCTCTCCATCGAGTCCCAGCCCAGGCCGCAGCCAGGTCGGCCAAGTCCGCCGCCGCGCCAAGCGTTCAAGGGCTGGATGTATGCCGCATCACCTGGCCTCAATCCGCTTCAGCACGCGACTTATGACGCCTGGGTAATCAGCTGCAGAACGAACGTGCCGCCGCCGGCGAGGCCTTCGGTCGCGAAGCCAGTCTCGAAGCCGGTTCCCGTGGCAAAACCGGGCGCGCTGGTACCGACGGTCGCTGTCCCGCCGCCGCCGCCGTCAGCGCCAACGCCGTAGGGCTCTAGGGCTGCGCGAAGCCGCCGATGGTAGTCCTCGCGCGCGATCTCTTGAGCGCCGAACTGGGCAAGGTGCTCGGTCATGAACTGGGTGTCCAGTAACTGGTACCCTGCGGCAATCAGACGCCCGACCAAATGAACCATGGCCACCTTCGAAGCGTCCCGCCGGCGCGAAAACATGCTCTCGCCGAAGAAAGCGCGGCCCAGGGATACGCCATAGAGCCCGCCCACTAACTCTCCGGCCAACCAGCACTCCAGGCTATGGGCGTGGCCGAGGTGGTGTAGCTCCAGATAAAGTTGTTCGATGGGGCGGTTGATCCAGGTCTCTGTTCGCCCCGGACCGGAGGCTGCACAGGCCAGCACGACCTTGTGGAAGGCCGTGTTCACTTGGATTTCGAACGGCTCGCTCCGCACCGTCCGGGCCAGCCGCCGCGAAACGTGGAAGGCGTCCAGCGGGATAACACCCCGCCGCTCTGGATCAATCAGGAAGACCTTGGCGTCTTCCCGCGCATCGGCCATCGGAAAGACGCCGCGCGCATAACAGTCAAGTAGGTCGCGGGCGGTGAAGTCGGCCATCCGGTGGTCATAGCTTCGCACGGTCTTTTGGGGAACGCGTCAGTCGTGATCAACCAGGAACACGACTTTGTTGGTAGGGTCCAGCATGGCCTCAGGTGCCTCCGAGAAGCCGGCGCGCCGGGTGATCACCGCTTCCGGATGCAGGTGGCCGCAACACATCAGCTCCAGCGCTGTCGCCATGTGCGCGCGAGCGTGGACCCGGCCCAGTTTCAGAGTGATGTTGCGACCGTACATGTCACGGAGCGGCGTGGGCGTCCGTTCCTGAAAGTCGCCGTAGGTGCGTTGGCAAAGTCCCTCGTAGTCCGTGCAGCGGATAGCATACGCGAGGCCCTCCTCGTCGCCACTGGCGTCGATGGCAATCGGAAACTGGCCAACGGACGGGGCCTCGGGTCCGACGCTGAGCGCTATGGCCTCGGCACCCAGTTGTCGAGCGATCTCAAGACTGCGGGTGTCTTTGTCGACAAACACCACCTTGTCTGCGCCGAGGGCGATGGCGCATTGGACCACGTGCAGACCAATGCCGGCGCCGCGTCCCCCGACGACCAAAACCGGACTACCCGGTCGGGCGTGCAGAGGTTCCGCCACCAGTGTCATCGCCGTCGTGACGTTATCCGCGACCCCGGCCATTGCCTCGGGTGTCAGGTCGGCGGGTGCGTGCAGTAGCATGTGGTCGGCAAACGGGACCAGCAGCAGGTCCGAAAGCCCGCCGCCATAGTCCACGCCCGATAAGGGGGCCATGCCGTAGGACGAGCGATAAGGCACGCTTTCGCAGAGACCGGTCAACCCAGCGCGGCAACGTCCGCAGGCACCGCAACTGATCTGGAACGGCACCAGTACCTTGTCGCCAGGACGTACGTTGCGCACATTATCGCCGACGTCGGTAACTTCGCCGTAGGTCTCGTGGCCGAACGCGAAGGGCCCGATCATGCCGGGCATGCCACGCGCGATAGAGACGTCCAGATCACACCTTGTCACCGCAAGAGGACGCACCAAGGCGTCCTCCGAGGTCCTCAGGCGTGGCGTGGGGACCTCGCGCCACTCAAGGTCGCGCGGCGAGACATAGGTCAGTTGTCTCATGCGGTGGTCGCCACCAGCGGCGTAACGGCAATCGACATCGCGACGCGCCCCATCAGGCCCTGGGTATCACGCAGCATTGCCCAACCTGCGCCAATGGCATCGGTAGACCAGGCCATGGTGGCATCGACGCCGATCCATTCGCCGACCGGTGCGCGGACCAGGTGCACGCTGAGGTCCGTATTGGGGATCGCCGCTTCCGGCCGCTCCTCGCAGCCCAGGGGTGGAACTAGGCCGTGCGCCCAGTCGGCTGCGACCAGTACGCGGGCGAGGTCGCACGACGAGTCAAACAGCGGGGTCAGCGTCTTGAACCAGATCACCCCGTCGTCAGCGTGGCGGACTTCGAGCGTGTCCATCAACCAGGCGCCGCCGTGGGGCGCAGCGCGTGTCCGTTTCGGCCAGATCTCGGGCTGCACCGCGAGGGGTGGCGGCAGCGGTAGACCGTTCGTTGGCCGAGCCGCAATCAGCGTGGCCCTCTGGACAGCGACGACACCATCTTCTGATGCGACCTCGGCGTCGACAACGCTGACCCGTTGACCAAGTCGAAGCGGGCGTACAGTCACGCTGAGGGGTGCCATCGGCGCGGGCCGCAGAAAGTGGGTGGTCGCGCTGGCGACGAACCCTTCCATATATTGGCTGATCTCGCGTGCCATCAGAGCGGCGACGCCTCCGCCTTGCAGGCCTTTGAAGGGTCCGCGCGCAAGCGGCGTTGGTGACCAGCGACCTTGGCTGTCCGATGAGAAAACTGGGGGCATTGTTCAATCGAGGCGGTGATAGGGCCTGCGAACCTGGGCTGGACGGGACGTTGCGAATAGAGAAACATGTCACGGATGCATGAATTGGATTCAACAGTCGGTACGGAGCCAACCCTGCCATTGGCCGCACTTCGGGCCTTTGATACGGCTGCGCGTCTGGGCAGCTTCCGCGCTGCTGCCGAGGCAAACGGCCTGACGCCGTCTGCGATCAGCCATCAGATCAAGACGCTGGAACGGTCGTTGGGCGCAGCGCTTTTCCGTCGTGTGGGTCGTGCGGCCGTCCTGACCGACGTCGGCGTGACTTTCGCAGCACAGGTACGACACGGTTTCATGACTATCGAGCGCGGCGCGGCGGCGATCCGTGGCGGTCCGAGGGCACGGCAGATTCAGGTCAGCGCCCTGGCCCTCTTCGTGCAGTCTGTGATGATCCCGAACCTAGCGACATTCAGCGCGCAGTGGCCGGACTATGATGTTCGGATCGAGACCACCACCCGCTACGTGGATTTCGACTCTGAGGACGTCGATGTCGCCATCCGTCTCGGCGATGGCCGTTGGCCCGGGCTTAGATGTCGCGAGCTCTTGCGCATCCAGGGTGCGCCGGTCGCCAGCGCGGCGACGCTTGGCCAAAGACCGATTGTCTCAGCAGCTGACCTTGCTGGCGCGCGGCTGATCCACGACACCGCCCAACCCCAAGCTTGGCGGGCCTGGATGGCAGCGCAGGGCGTCGAGCGTTCCGAGGCGAGTGGCGATGTCTGGCTCGACAGCGCGCCGGCGACCTTACATGCCGCCGAACAGGGTCTGGGTGTGGCGCTGGCCATCGATCCGCTTGTGCGATCCTGGCCGGGCTTCGGCACGGGCCTGATCTACGTCTTACCTAACGCGACTGGTCCGTGCACACGCTACTGGTTGGTACGTCGCCCGGAGGCGGACCGTGACCCACGCATTCGCGCGTTTGAAGCCTGGATCCGTGAGGCTTGTGGAGGCCTTGGGACGCTGGCTTAGGCCCTTAGCCGCCAGCGTTGGTCGCCATCCAGCGTTCCAGCCAGTGAATGTCGTAGTTGCCGCTGAGGATGTCCGGCTGTTGCAACAGTTCCTGGAACAGCGGGATGTTGGTGTCGATGCCGCCGACCACGATCTCGCCCAGGCAGCGGTTGAGGCGCGCGATACACTCCTGGCGGTCGCGGCCATGGACGATCAGCTTGCCGATCAGGCTGTCGTAGTAGGGCGGGATTGAATAGCCGGCGTAGAGGGCGCTATCCATGCGCACGCCTAGGCCGCCGGGGGCGTGATAGTCGGTGACCAGGCCGGGCGAAGGCGCGAAGGTCTTGGGGTTCTCGGCGTTTACGCGGCACTCTATCGCGTGGCCTTCGAAGACGATGTCCGACTGTTTGAACGACAACGGCAGGCC
>JAYTWT010000005.1:0-1991 GCA_043743295.1 Alphaproteobacteria bacterium
AACGTCGGCCCTGGCCAGCGCGCGCAGGGAGGGCGCGTTGATCCTCATTCCGTGGCGGCGGATCGGACCTGCGATCTCAGATCGGAGAAATAGGCTCTATCCGCGAAGCCTGCAGCAGGCGATGCGGCACCCGCCAGGATCATCTGGCGCAGTCTGAGCCGATCCTGGTCGCGACGGATCAATTCGCGCACGTACTCGCTGCTGGTCCCATATCCGCCACCTGAGACCTGTTCATCAACGAAGGCCTTCAGCGGCTCCGGCAGGGATATGTTCATCGTGCTCATACAGTCAGGATGACCGTGATGGCAAGATTTGGCAAGCCCAGCCTATTCTTCCTTGGTACGCTTCTTCCGAAAGCTGGGGTTCAGCACCTTTTTGCGCAGGCGGATCGACTTTGGCGTCACTTCGACCAGTTCGTCTTCCTCGATGTAGGCGATGGCCTGTTCCAGGGTCATTCGGCGCGGCGGGGTCAGGCGCACCGCCTCGTCCTTGCCGGACGCGCGGATGTTGTTGAGCGCCTTGGCCTTCATCGGATTGACGTCCAGATCGTCGGCGCGTGAGTTCTCGCCGATAATCATGCCCTGGTAGGTCTTCTCGCCGCCACCGACGAACATGAAGCCGCGTTCTTCGAGGTTCCACAGGGCGAAGTCCGTCGTTTCGCCGTCGGAGTTGGAGACCAGCACGCCCTTGCGGCCCGCGTCGATGGCCCCTTTGTAGGCTTCGTAGTGGCTGAACACGCGGTTCAGCACGCCGGAGCCGCGCGTGTCGGTCAGGAACTCACCCTGATAGCCGATCAGAGACCGCGACGGGCTCATCAGGCTGATGCGGGTCTTGCCGGCACCGGACGGGCCCATGTCCTTCAACTCGGCGCGGCGGGCCGATAGCTTTTCGATGACGATGCCGGTGAACTCCTCATCGACGTCGATCATTACGTCTTCGATGGGCTCCATCCGCTCGCCGGTCTCCGGGTCTTCCTGGAACACCACGCGGGGGCGGCTGATGGAAACTTCGAAGCCTTCGCGGCGCATGCTCTCGATCAGCACGCCCAGCTGAAGCTCACCCCGGCCAGCCACCTCGAAGGCGTCCCGCTCTGAGGTTTCGGTCACCCGGATGGCGACGTTGGATTGCGCTTCCTTGAGCAGGCGCGCGGCGATCACCCGGCTCTGGACCTTGTCGCCTTCGCGGCCCGCCAGCGGGCTGTCGTTGACGCTGACGGTCATCGAGATGGTCGGCGGATCGATAGGCTGGGCGGGCAGCGCCTCGGTAACGTCCATAGCGCACAGCGTGTCGGCGACGGTCGCCTTGGACAGGCCTGCAATGGCGACGATGTCGCCCGCCTCGGCATCGTCAATCGGCTGGCGCTTCAGGCCACGGAAGGCCAGCACCTTGGTGATCCGGCCACGCTCAATCTCCTTGCCGTCCAGCGAAAGGGCGTGGATCGCCATCCCCGGGGTCGCCTTCCCGGACTGGATCCGACCGGTCAGCAACCGGCCCAGGAAGGGGTCGTTTTCAATCAGCACCGACAGGATCTGGAACGGCTCGTCCTTACGCACGACGGCCTTGGGCTCGGGCACGTGGCTGACGATCAGGTCGAACAGTGGGGCCAGGTCGGCGTTCGGCTTGCTCAAATCCATGGTCGCCCAGCCATTTTTGCCAGAGGCATAGATGTGGGGGAAATCCAATTGCTCGTCGGTGGCACCGATCGCGGCGAACAGATCGAACGCGTCGTTCAGCACCCGATCCGGATCAGCATGCGGTCTGTCGACCTTGTTGAGGCAAAGGATCGGGCGCAAACCCATCTTCAGCGCCTTGCCCAGTACGAACTTGGTCTGTGGCATCACGCCTTCTTCGGCGTCGACCAGCAGGACGCAGCCGTCCACCATGCCGAGGATCCGTTCCACCTCGCCACCAAAGTCGGCGTGGCCAGGCGTGTCGATGATGTTGATCCGCGTATCGCCCGCCGCCCCATGCCACAGCACTGACGTACACTT
>JAYTWT010000006.1:0-3077 GCA_043743295.1 Alphaproteobacteria bacterium
AACGGCGGTGTCGACGATATCAGCCGTTGCTGCAGAGGCGGTCGAGGCGAAAGCCATTGCGGACACGCTGGCCAGCGCAATCAGGGTCGAACGGAACATATTTGGGTCTCCGGAGAGGAATCGGCGGCGCTGGGTTAGCGCCCCGAAGCAGCCGATAGTCCATCGTCCCCCAGGCTCACAATCAATTTCTTATCTCGGACGATATATAAAACAAATCAGTCAAGCGTCGTTGTGCGATCCTGGACCCTCAACGTCGTAATCTGCCGCATGGTGCCGCGTGACGAACCGCCCTATCTCATGTCGATGGGATCACGCCCGAACACTCACGATCACGACCACAAGGCCGTCTCTTCCGCGGCGGCTGCGGACGACCTGCGGATCATCTCTCGTCTGTCGATGGACTATGTGGTCTCGATCTACAGCGCCATCCTGCGGGGCAGCGGGCATGATCCGATCGACGCCCTGCTGCTGAGTGTGGTGGCGGTCGCCAATGTGGCCCACCTCAATGCCGACAAGACCCAGTCGCGCGACTTCGCCGACATCTCCACGCCGGAGCCGATGGACATCAAGCGCCCGATCAGCCGCAACGCCGTCGCCCTTTCGCTTTGCCTGCCTTACGAGACCGTTCGCCGACGCAGCCAGAACCTGATCGCCAACGGCGCACTGGTGGAAATCGAGGGCGGTCTGGTGGGGGCGAACGAACAGTCTAACCCGGCGATGGTCCGCGCCATGGCCTAACAGAACGCCATCCTGCTGAGACGCCTGTTTCGCAACCTGCGCGATCATGGGATCGAGCTCTAGTCGCCTGTGAGGCTACGGCTTACCCAAATTGGGCTATGACACCACCCTGCGACCCGGATCGATCCTGTAGGGCCAACTCTTTGAGTGAAGTTGGAGCGTAAGATGACGTTTGGATTTGCGAAGTTAGGGCTTGGGACTAGGGGCGTACTTCTGGCGCTGGGAGTGGCAGCCATGGCCGGGCCAGTGGCCGCCAGCACCGTTTTCTCCGAAGATTTCAACGCTGGCGGCTTCCAGGGCGGGCTTCAGCTTCCCAATAACCGCAGTGATCGATGGGTTGGCACGGACTATTACGGTGTCAATAACTTCAACGGTCGGACCTTTACGGGTGACATCTTCTTCGCCCGAAACCGGGCCGACGGCACAGACGGCGCGATCCTGCTCAATGAGCGGTCGGGTGCCTCTACGTCGGCCTCGCGCGCACTGACGGGTCTCATCGGCGGTCAGACCTACACCGTCAGTTTCCTGTATAGCGGCGACAACACCCCGGTCAGCGGGACCTATGGCGTCCTGGCCGACGTCACCGGCAGTTCCACCTTTTCTTACGCCGGGACTGTACAGGCCCCGGGCACAAACCCCGGTACGCTGGCCAGCTTCAACTTCGTGGCCGGCTCGGGCGCCAACGTTCTAAGGTTTCGCCAGACAAGCTCGTTTGACGCATCGCCAATCATCGACAACATCACGCTGTCGACCGCTGCGGTTCCCGAGCCCGCCGCTTGGGCACTGATGATCACCGGCTTCGGCCTGGCCGGGGCAACGCTGCGCCGCCGCCGCGCCGTTCTGTCGGCCTAACCGTTCACCCCGAACAGGCGGGGCCGCGCGCCCAAACGTGCGTCCCCGCCTGATTTGATACGCCCGGCCTGCCGCAATGCGGCGCGGGCAGTTTGAAGGCCATTACCTCTGACGTTATTGAACCGGATCGGTCGGCGGGCGACAGTCCAGGCGAACCTGCGAGAGCCCGCCTTGTCCGTTTCAGCCTTCGTCATCCGTCCCGAAACCGATGCTGGATTTCCGCGCCTGTTGCGGACGTGGCGACAGAAGCGGCGTTTGTCGCAGCTGGATCTGGCGCTGACCTCCGGCGTATCTCAGCGCCACGTCAGCTTCCTGGAATCTGGCCGCGCTAATCCCAGCCGCAATATGATCCTGCAGCTCAGCGAGACGCTGGAGGTTCCGCTGCGTGAGCGCAACACCTGGCTCACCGCCGCCGGTTTCGCGCCGGTATTCCGCAGCGACGCTCTCGACGAGCCGCAGATGGCTCAGGTGATGAGCGCGGTGCAGATGATGCTGACGGCCCATGAGCCGTTCCCCGCCATCGCCCTCGACCGCGCCTGGAATATTCGGCTGTCGAACGGATCATTCGGCCGCATGGGTGCCATGCTGGGTGAGGACATCTGGGACCGGGTGGGCGGTGGCCAGCCCAATCTGATGCGGCTGTTCTTCCATCCGAACGGCATCCGCCCGTTCGTCGCCAACTGGGCGGCGGTCGGCCCCCTGATGTGGCGGCGCGCCCAGCGTGAGGCCGAGGCCCTCGGTGGGCGCGAGATGCAGGCGGTACTGGACGATCTCGCCCCGCTGCAGGACGCCCTCGTCCTGGGCGCCCCGTCCGAGGCGGCGCTGGTGCCGGTGATGCCGTTCAACCTGGATATTCGGGGGTTGAAGATATCGATGTTCGCCGTGGTCTCCACCTTCGGCACCGCCCAGGACGTCACCACCGACGAACTGCGGATCGAAACCCTGTTCCCCGCCGACGCCGAGAGCGAGGCCCTGTTCCGCAACGCCGCCGCCAAAAACACCGCGCGATAACCTGCCGGATAATTGCGAGCGGCGCGGCCCGCCTCGATAGTGGCCGCAGATCGCAACGGAGAAATCCATGGCCAACGCCGCCCCCCTCGACGTCGTCAAACAGTTCATGAAGCTGATGGAGCCGCTGGACTATGACGCCGCCCTGAAGCTGGTCTCCAGCACGGTCGAATACATCAACCCGCCGCCGATCGGTACAGTCCGCGGCCCCGCCGGCGTCCGCGCTGTGCTCGAGCCCTTCTTCTCTCCCATGAAGGAGAATGAGTTCAGGGTCCTGCGCGCCGCCGCCGACGGTCAGGTGGTGATTTTGGAACGCCTGGACCGGCACCTGTTAGGCGACAAATGGATCGAGCTGCCGGTTACCGGCGTCTACGAAGTCCACGACGGCGTCATCACCTACTGGCGCGACTACTTCGACTACGCGACCATCGCTGCGCAACTGCCGCAGAGCTAGGGGCGGGGCGGCCTCAAGCCCAAAC
>JAYTWT010000007.1:0-4990 GCA_043743295.1 Alphaproteobacteria bacterium
GAGGCGCGCCGCCTGAAAAGCCTGCTTGGCGACGTTGCCGCCGGCAAGGCCTTCTTGCTGCAGGGCGGCGACTGCGCCGAGAGCTTCAAGGAATTCCACGCCGACAACATCCGCGACCTCTTTCGGCTGATCCTGCAGATGGCCGTGGTGTTGACCTTCGCGGGCGGCAAACCCGTGGTGAAGGTGGGCCGGATGGCCGGCCAGTTCGGCAAGCCGCGCTCCTCGCCGGTGGAAACGATCAACGGCGTCGAATTGCCCTCCTATCGCGGCGACAACATTAACGGGATGGAGTTCACGGCTGAGAGCCGGATCCCCGACCCTAACCGGCTGATGCAGGCCTATGGCCAGTCGGCCGCAACCCTCAACCTGATCCGGGCCTTCGCGGGCGGCGGCTACGCCGATCTGCACAACATCCACCGCTGGACGCTGGGCTTTGTGGCCGACAGTCCGCAGGGCGCGCGCTATCGCGAGGTCGCCGATAAGATTAGTGAGACCCTGCAGTTCATGGCCGCTATCGGCGTTACGCCGGAGAGCCAGCCGACCCTACATCAGGTGGAATTCTTTACCAGCCACGAGGGCCTGCTGCTGGGCTATGAGGAGGCTATGACCCGGGTCGATAGCACCTCGGGCGAATGGTACGACACCTCGGCGCACCTTTTGTGGATCGGCGAGCGCACCCGCCAACTGGACGGCGCCCACGTCGAATACTTCCGCGGCATCCGCAATCCGATCGGCATCAAGTGCGGCCCGACGATGGAAGGTGACGACATCCTGCGCTTGATGGACGTGCTGAACCCTAAGGACGAAGCCGGGCGGATCACGCTCTATGGGCGCTTCGGCTCAGACAAGATCGCCGGGCGACTGCCGGATCTGCTGCGCGCGACTAAGGCGTCGGGCCGCAATATGGTTTGGGCCATCGATCCGATGCACGGTAATACCCTGACAGCGAACAATGGCTACAAGACCCGACCGTTCGACCGTATTCTGTCCGAGGTGAAGAGCTTCATCGAGATCTGCAAAGCCGAGGGCGTCCATCCCGGCGGCGTACACCTGGAGATGACCGGCCAAAACGTCACCGAATGCCTCGGTGGCGCGCGGGCGGTAGCCGAGGGCGACCTCGCCGACCGCTATCACACCCACTGCGACCCACGTCTCAATGGCGAACAAGCTTTGGAGTTGGCATTCCTGGTGGCAGAGAAGCTCAAAGATGATCGGATGGAGCTGAGTGCTCAGGCGGCCTCCGCGGTCTAGGCTGGTGGTGCAGGGTCAACGGTCGAGGCCCGCCTGACCCGCTGACGGGCGGACTGACGGGCACCGACGGCGTCGACTAGCCGACCGGCGGCACCAAGGCCGAACGCTGGCATATTATTGTAAATGTTTTCGTACTGGCCAGGACCGATCACATAGGTTTCGTGCCAGATGCCGACGTCGCCGTTGGAGCCGATGGCCTTGTTGAAGGATTGCCAGGCAGGAAGGTGGGCGTGCTCGCGCGCCTTGGCGTAGGCCTCCAAGGCATCAAAGTCGCGCCAGTACTGGGTGACGGTCACATAGGGAAAGCTGAAGTTTGTGCGGGCGTGCAGCAGTCCTAATTGGGGCTGCTGGGCGAGTTCAATCAGCATGCGGGGCATAGCTGAGGCGACCGGCGCCCACGTCCAGAATTTCAGCGGCTTATTGATCCGCATACCGATCAGGAAGAGGACGAAGCCCTCGTCTATTTCCGCGCAGACCCGTTTCGCGATGATCTTAGCCATAGGCTTCTCCCGAAGTGCGTGCGGTGTTCACCATGCGCTTTTTCAGGGTGTGCCCTCAAGAGCACGCGGATTCTGTTGCGCGGATGGGTTGCAGCGCGGTGCTTGCCTTTTTCGCCACAACCGTCAGGGTCCCGCCTTCTTTGAAAATCTAGGTTCTACGTCATGGCCCGCCTAGCGGCCCGTGCGCCCCGTGACATGGACGGGCGTCGCGGCCCAATTCGCACGGATCTCTCTACGCTGCTGACCCTCTCGGGGCCGGTGGTGATTTCCCGCTTGGGCATCATGGCCATGGGGCTGTGCGATACGGTCGTGGTGGGCCGCTATTCCGCAGAGCAGCTGGGCTATCACGCGCTGGCTTGGGCGCCGACCAGCGTGATCCTGACCTTTGCCATCGGCCTCCTGACCGGCGTTCAGGTGATGACGGCGCGTTATATTGGCGAGGGTCGCCGCGACCTGACCGGCGCAGTCCTGCGTCGCGGGCTGATCTACAGCGTCTGGATTGGACTGGCGTCGATGGTCGGGCTGATGCTCGCCGGGCCGCCGTTCCTGCATGTGATCGGTCTTGAGCCGGACCTGGCGGACGGTGCCTCGCGCGTGCTGATGATCTTCTCGGTGTCGCTGCCGTTTTACGGTCTCGCGATCACAGCAACCGCTTGGCTCGAAGGCCAGTCCCGGCCCGGCCCCGGCGCCTGGGCCATGTGGGCCGCCAACGTGGTGAACCTGGGCCTGCTGCTGTTGCTGGTTCCCGGCACATTTGGACTTCCCGCCATGGGCGCGTTGGGAGGAGCCTGGGCGACGACCGGCGCGCGCGCCTTCCTGGTGATCGCCATGCTGACCTTTATCGTCCGAATGCCAGAAGCCCGCGAGCTTGGCGTCTTTCGCAAGCCCGAGCGAGACCGGCCCGCAGAGACGGAGCAGCGCCGTATTGGTTACGGCGCAGGTGCCTCCAACTTCTTTGAAGTGGCCTCGTTCGCGGGGATGAACATCGTTGCGGGCTGGATTGGCGGTTTAGCGGTTGCCGCGTTTGCGATTGCGCTCAACGTGGCCTCGATTGTGTTCATGGTCCCGTTGGGCCTAGCGACCGGAGCGTCGGTTCTGGTGGGCAAGGCTTACGGCGCGCGAGACCCGGTTGCGGTCCACCGGGCGGGTCTGGTCTCGTTCGGTGTGGCGGCGGCATTTGGCCTGGTGGTCTCGCTGGCAATATGGCCGACTGCGGGACTGATCGCCCAAGGTTACACCAAGGATCCAGCCACAATCAGCATGGCGGCATCGGCAATGGTCCTGTGCTGCTTGTTCTTCCTTCCGGATGCGGTTCAGGTGGTGGTCGCCCAATCGCTGAGGGCGCGGGGCGATGTCTGGGTTCCCAGCGCTACGCATCTGTTCAGCTACATCCTGATCATGTCGCCGCTGGCGTGGTGGTTGGCCATCCCGATGAAACTAGGTGTCAACGGCATCATCGGCGGCATCGTGATCGCGACCTTCATTTCAGGTGGTCTTCTGCTGGGCCGGTTCTGGATATTGAGCCGCAGAGGCATCTAATTCGGCAGGGCGAATGCCACCACCTGATCGCCGCGCTTGGTGTCAGATTTGGAGTGGCCGCCCGCCGCGATGACCACGTACTGGCGGCCCTTCACCACATAGGTCATCGGCGTCGCTTGACCCCCGGCGGGCAGGCGGCCTTTCCAGAGCTCTCGACCGGTCGCGGCGTCGAAGGCGCGCAAGTAGTTGTCCATGGCCGCACCGATGAACACCAGGCCGGACGCCGTGGTGATCGGACCTCCGAAGTTCGGCGTGCCTGTGTGCCGAAGAATCAACTGCGAGCCTGGGGCCACATCGCGGGTCGTGCCCAGCGGGACCTGCCAGAGGATACTGCCAGTCCGCATGTCGATGGCGTGGAGTTGGCCCCAAGGCGGCGGGTTGCACGGTAGGCCCAGCTTTGATCGGATCAGGTCGCGTCGCATGCCGTAGGCACCCCCGGCCTGTGGCGAAATCTCGACGCCTGGTTCAGCCTTCTGCGCGGCCCTCACACGGTCAGCGGGGATCAGAGTAACGATGTGCATGGCGTTGGAGGTATTCACGTAGGCGACCTGCCGTCCGGCATCGAAGGCCAGTCCGCCCCAGTTCGCCCCGCCGCCGGTGAAGGGATAGATTATCGTCCCCCGTTCGGAGGGTGGCGTGTAGATGCCTTCGTTGCGGGTCGCGGCGATAGCCTTGGCGCACACATTTTTCACCCAGGGTACGAGGCCAAATGCGTCGTTAGGAGTTATCCTGTCGGGGGCCAAGGCTTTGGGCGCGTCGGGAAAGGGCTGGGTCGGCGACAGGATTTCTCCGGGCGCACCACCTTGCGGAACGGGACGTTCATGAACCGGGATTACCGGAGCGCCGGTGTCTCGGGCGAGCGTGAAGATCAGGCCCTGCTTCGTCGCTTGGATCACCGCTGGGGTCATACGTCCGCCGTAGGCGACCGTGGCCAACGTCGGCTGAGCGGGCACATCGTAGTCCCAGACATCATGATGGGTCGTCTGGAAACTCCAGACTGGCAGGCCCGTCTTGACATCGAGTGCCACCACAGAATTGGCGTGTCCGTCCGGACCATTGCGGGCCGCACCATAGAAATCGGGGCTGGCACTGGAGGTGGGCACGAACACCAGACCTCGCGCCTCGTCCACTGACATGGGTGCCCAGGCGTTGGCGGCCCCGGCGACATTGCTGGGCGCAGACGCCGCTAGAGGATCGAAGCTCCAGAGCGGCGTACCGGTGCGCACGTCATAGGCCCGGACGGCACCGCTGACCTCCTTGACCCGCTGATTGTCGTCGAGAGACGAGCCCACCACGATGACCCCGCGCGCGACGACCGGCGGCGAGGTGATCTGCATCTGGCCGGCGCGCTCCAGTGCCACGCCTTCGCCGACATCAACGGTGCCGCCGCGCCCGAAGCTCGGGCAAAGCGCGCCGCTGGCTGCGTCCAGAGCGATGAGCCGCCGGTCGGTGGTGGGCAGATAGACCCGCTCCCCGCAGGGCGCATTGGCTGGAACGACAGGGTCCCGCCAATAGGTCACCCCGCGACAGGTGTTGTCGTTAGGGTATTCGACGTTGGGATCGATCTTCGGATCGTACTGCCAAAGTTGTTTGCCGGTTATCGGGTCCAGCGCCGACACGGCATTGAACTGTGAGCAGACGTAGAGCCGTCCGCCCGCGAGGATCGGGGTATTCTCGAAAGCCGCGTGATCCAGCGCCTT
>JAYTWT010000008.1:0-2578 GCA_043743295.1 Alphaproteobacteria bacterium
TGATGCAGGCGGCAGATCACAAATGTTCGGGGGAACGCGGCCACTATGACTGACGCCACTGCCACGGCGGCCTCGTCCGGGCGCCCGATCTACACAGAGAACTACAAGCGGCTGGTGCTGATCCTGTTGGTGGTCGCCTACACGCTCAATTTCATCGACCGCACAATTATCGCGACCATCGGTCAGGCGATCAAAGTCGACTTGAAGATATCGGACACCCAACTTGGCCTGCTCGGCGGCCTGTATTTCGCCCTGCTCTACACGTTCCTAGGCATTCCAATCGCCCGGCTCGCTGAGAAATTCAGTCGAGTTAATATCATCGCAGTGTCGATCGTGATCTGGTCGGGCTTCACGGCGCTATGCGGCACAGCCGCCAACTTCGCCACGCTGGCGGCTTACCGTTTCGGCGTGGGCGTAGGCGAGGCCGGCCTCTCTCCGCCCTCTCACTCGCTGATCTCGGACTACTTCGAACCCAAGAGGCGGGCATCGGCGCTGGCGGTCTATTCCTTCGGCATCCCGCTAGGCTCGATGTTCGGTGCGGTGATCGGCGGCCAGATGCTGGATCATTTCTCCTGGCGCGTTGCCTTCATGTTGGTCGGCCTTCCCGGCGTTGCCATCGCCATCGCGCTCAAAATCCTGATCAAGGAGCCACCACGAGGCCACTCCGAGGCCGACGGCGGTGCCGCGGCCCAAGCCGCCGCTGCGGCGCGTCCGGCCACTTCAGTTCTGCAGGAGATGAAAGAAATCGGCGCCGTCATCGCTACGCTGTTTGGCAAGTGGCCGGTGCTCAATATGCTGCTGGGCGCGACCTTGGTCTCGTTCGCAGGCTATGGCGGCGGCCAGTTCGCACCGCCCTACTTCATCCGGGCGTTCGGCCTCTCTTACGGCGAGGTCGGCCTGATTACCGGCCTGGTAGCGGGCATTTCGCAGGGCATCGGCACGCTGCTGGGCGGCTCGCTCACCGACCGTCTGGCGAAATTCGGCCCCCGCTGGTACGCCTTGGTGCCCGCCATTGGCATCACGATTGCCTTCCCGTTCATCGCGGCGGTCTACACGGCCTCGACGTGGCAATCGGCAGCGATGTTCCTGCTGCTGCCCGGCCTATTCTCCTACGTCTACCTCGGCCCCACGTTCGGTGTGGTCCAGAACATGGTGCCGACCCATCGCCGCGCGACCGCAACGGCGGTCATGCTGTTCTTCCTGAACCTGATTGCGCTGGGAGGTGGGCCGCCCTTCGCCGGCTGGTTGATCGACCATTTTGCCGCGTTCCATTTGGCACACCCGGATGCACCCGGATTCTGGGCGGCGGTGAGCAACGTGTTCAACGTAGACGGTGCAACCTTCCAGACCTCCTGCCCCGGAGGCTCAGCCCCGACCGGCGCGGCCGCCGACGCGGTGTCTGCGTGCAAAGGCTCTCTGGTCCTCGCCACCCGGCACGGCATCATTGTCGCCTACGCCGTCAGCCTATGGGCCGCCTTCCACTACTTCCTGGGTTCCTTTGGTCTGGCCAAGGCCATGGCCAAGGCACGTGCCGACCGCGGAGAAGTCTAGCTTCGCGAGTTCCAGCCGAGGCTTGACTTGGGCCGGGGTGTGGCAGCACACCCCGGTGCATGATCTCCAGATACTCCCGCCCGGAAGCCGCCGCGATTTGGTCGCCCCAGACCCGCTTTACGATCATGTTCGAGATCGAGGCTCACGCCGCCGACGCGATGGCCGAATTAGGGGTCATCCCCAAGGCCGCGGCCGAAGTCATCTGGGCCAAGGGCGGGGGCGTGGCCTGGGACGTTGAGCGCATCGACGCGATTGAACGTGAGGTAAAGCATGACGTCATCGCCTTCCTGACCCACGTCACCGAGGTCGTAGGTCCTGAGGCGCGGTTCCTGCACCAGGGGATGACCAGTTCTGACGTCAACGACACCGCTCTGGCCGTCCAACTTTGCCGTGCTACCGACCTACTGCTTGAAGACGTCGATTTGGTGCTGGCTGCCCTTAAGCGCCGTGCTTACGAGCACCGGATGACGCCCACGGTGGGCCGCAGTCACGCTATCCATGCGGAGCCTACCACCTTCGGTCTCAAGCTCGCCGGCCACTATGCCGAGTTCCAGCGCGCCAAGGAGCGGATGGCTATGGCGAAGTTCGAGATCGCCACCTGCGCGATCTCCGGCGCGGTCGGCACCTTCGCCAACGTCGCTCCGGAGGTTGAGGCCTATGTCGCCGACAAGCTCGGCTTGGCGGTCGAGCCGGTCTCAACCCAGGTGATCCCGCGCGACCGCCATGCAGCCTATTTCGCCGCGCTGGGGGTCGTTGCCAGTTCGATAGAGCGGCTGGCCATTGAGATACGGCATCTGCAGCGAACGGAAGTGCTGGAGGCAGAGGAGCCATTCGACCCCGGCCAGAAGGGTTCCAGCGCCATGCCGCACAAGCGCAACCCAATCCTCACCGAGAATCTGACGGGCTTGGCCCGCCTCGTCCGCTCCGCAGTGGTTCCGGCCATGGAGAACGTCGCGCTCTGGCACGAGCGCGATATCAGCCACTCGTCCGTCGAGCGCGCTATCGCCCCAGACGCCACGGTCCACCT
>JAYTWT010000009.1:0-4972 GCA_043743295.1 Alphaproteobacteria bacterium
GTTCCCACTTTTCGGACGACGCTCTAGATTCACTGGTGCGGTCGAGAAGACTCGAACTTCCACGGGTTGCCCCACAGCGACCTCAACGCTGCGCGTCTACCAATTCCGCCACGACCGCCCGTGGTGAGGCGCGGCAGGTAGCAAACGTTGGACCGTTTGGGAAGGGAGGTCAGAGACTTCCGGCCATGTAGTCGTAAATGTCGGCCTCGCCGGTCACCGTGACAGAGATATGTTCGTCGCTGATTTGAATTTCGCCGCGCGCGACGGGATGATTGTTGGCCAGGATCCAAACCTCATCATTTGCTGAGGCATCCAGCGGAATCACTGCGCCGCGACCCATACGCAGGAGCTGAGCCATAGGCAGGGACGCGCGCCCCAGCACAACCTGGATCTCGACGATGACGGAATTGACCTGACTCACCGAAACAACCCCGGAAATGACACAGAGACTTTGCGCGACGCGCCGCCTGCCCCACATTGCGACGGACATGCTTGATCGCGCGTTAACTCCTCAACCGGCCGCTCCTTTTGGGCGGGTAGACGGACAGCCCGTGGGCTGGGCGGTCGCGCGCGCGCCTGTGGCCTATCTCGACGCCGTCGCGATCATGGAGGCCCGCGCTGCGGCCATCGCTGAGGGGCACGCCGGAGAGTTGGTCTGGTTGCTCGAACATCCAGCGCTCTATACCGCCGGCATATCGGCCAAATCAGGCGATCTGTTGGATGCAGGGCGGTTCCCAGTTTTCCAAAGCGGGCGCGGCGGGCAGTTCACCTATCACGGCCCGGGCCAGCGCGTGGCCTATGTGATGCTCGACCTGACGAAACGTCGCCGCGATGTGCGCGCCTTCGTCGCGGCCTTAGAGACCTGGGTGATCGGCGCTTTGGCTGAGTTCAACGTGGTGGGTGGGGTCCGCGAAGGTCGGGTCGGTGTCTGGGTCGAGCGTCGGACGCCCGGCATAGCGGCCCGCGAGGACAAGATCGCAGCCATCGGCGTGAAGCTGCGTAAGTGGGTCTCGTTCCACGGCATTTCGCTGAACGTGGAGCCCGACCTCAGCCACTTCGATGGAATTGTACCCTGTGGAGTCACGGAACACGGTGTTACCAGCCTTGTCGACCTCGGGCTTCCAGTCGCCATGGACGAGGCAGACGCCGCGCTACGATCCAGCTTCAGGGCGGTTTTCGGCGAGATCTACGACGTCGCCAGCGGGTTCAGCCCGTAGCGATTGGCTCCCTGTTCGCCCGGCATCACCGCCAGTTCGACGAAAGCCCAAACCAGCACGACGATGAAGATGAAATCCAGAAAGCCCGAAGGGTGGGGCCAGACGGCCACGATCGACGCCAGGATCAACGCCGCCCACCAGCCCGAGCGGCCCCGGTCGTGCAGCCGCTTGGACAGTACGCAAGCCCCAAAATAGAACAGCGCCGGATAGACGAACCACCCCGTGATCCAATGCAGGGTGTCGCCGACGAGATCTTCATAGAACGCGGCCACCACGACCAGCGCTGACGCGGCGAGCACGCTAGGCGCGCGAGACGCACGCGCCTGAGCCGACCCTAGCAGTTCACCAAGGCTCATAGGTTTCATGGCGAGAATCCCCGTGTCGCGTCAGCGTGTCACGCGAACTCTACCAGAACCTCGTCCGCCGCGACGCTGTCTCCAGATTTGACGCTGACGGCCTTGACCACCCCGTCGCGCTCGGCGCGAAGGATGTTTTGCATTTTCATCGCCTCCAACACCGCCACGATCTCGCCTGAGCGCACCGATTGGCCCTCCGCCACATCGATAGACACCACCAGGCCCGGCATCGGCGACAGGACCATCTTAGAGGTGTCGGCGGCCTTCTTGGGTGGCAACTTGCTATGAAGTTCTGCGGAACGCGGGCTTAGCACCAGCACGCGCGAGGTCGCAGCGCGATGGCGAATGAGAAAGCCCTCAGCCGCCGGCTTCACCACCACCGTAAAATCGACGCCATCCAGATTCGCCCGAAAGACAGGCTGACCCGGTCGCCATTGGATGTCCTCAAGTCGCAGCTTGACGCCATCGCGCTGAAGGCTGAGACCGCCGTCAACGGCGCTGACGTGAAAAGCCTGCTGGCTGGCACCGGTTACGACGATCCAGTCGCTGCGCAACTGGTCTGGCGCAGCCCGAGCCAAGAGCGCCCGGTGCATCGCCAGGGCCACCGCGCTCATCAAGTCACGCTGAGTATCTGTAGGCGGAAGACCCTGGAATCCGTCGGGAAATTCGTCCTTGATGTAGTTGGTTGAGATCTTCCCCGACCGGAAGCGCGGCTGATCCATCACGGCGGAGAGGAATGGGATGTTCTGGCCCAGGCCCTCAATATGGAAGTCCTCCAGCGCCCGGCCCATCGCGTCAATGGCCGCCTCGCGGGTTGGTGCCCAGGTCGACAGCTTGGAAATCATTGGATCGTAGAACATCGAGATCTCGTCGCCCTCGCGGACCCCGGCATCATTTCGCACGATAATGCCATCAATCTCGCCCTCCTGCGGGGGCGAGTAGCGCACCAGCCGCCCGATTGAGGGTAGGAAGCCGCGATATGGGTCCTCGGCGTAGATACGACTCTCCATCGCCCAGCCGTTGATCTTCAGGTCCTTCTGGGCAAACGCCAGCTTCTCGCCATAGGCCGACCGGATCATCTGCTCCACGAGGTCTAGGCCGGTGATCAACTCGGTCACGGGATGTTCCACCTGCAGACGGGTGTTCATCTCCAGGAAAAAGAAGCTGCGGTCCTGACCGGCGACAAATTCCACTGTGCCGGCACTGTCGTAGTTGACCGCCTTCGCCAGCGCGACGGCCTGAGCACCCATGGCCTCGCGAGTGGCCTGGTCCAGAAGTGGACTGGGGGCCTCCTCGATGACCTTCTGGTTACGCCGCTGGATCGAGCATTCGCGCTCGAACAGATGGACCACGTTGCCGTGTTTATCGCCCAACACCTGAATCTCGACGTGGCGCGGGCTCTGGATGAATTTCTCGATGAAGATGCGGTCATCGCCGAAGCTGGCTTTGGCCTCAGCCTTCACGGCCGGGAACCCCTCCTCCACATCCTTGCGGTTCCAAGCGACCCGAATACCTTTGCCACCACCGCCGGCGGAGGCCTTGATCATGACGGGATAGCCGATCTCCTCGGAGATCAGGATCGCATGGGCGGTGTCATCGATCTCGCCGACATGCCCCGGCACCACCGAGATATTGGCCTTGGTGGCGAATAGCTTGGACTGAATTTTGTCGCCCATCGCCTCGATGGCGTGCGGGTTCGGCCCGATGAAGACGATCTTCTCTTCGGCGCAGCGGCGGGCAAACGCCGCGCTCTCTGACAGGAAGCCAAAGCCCGGATGGATCGCCTCCGCGCCAGACTCGCGCACGGCGGCGATAATCTTGTCCGCCACCAGATAGCTCTCGGCGGCCGGCGACGGACCGATGGACACGGTCTCGTCAGCCATTTCCACGGCCATGGAGTCAGCGTCAGCTTCCGAGTAGACGACCACCGTCTTGATCCCCATCCGCCGACAGGTCTTGATGATCCGGACGGCGATCTCGCCCCGGTTGGCAATCAGGATTTTCGAGAACATTTATTGGCTCACAATGCGGATCGGACAGCGATCAACTCAGCAGTCCGTCTTTGTCATAGAGATCGTCCATGATCTCCTTCGGTGACCGAGGATCAGCGACGGGGACCGTGTCGAGTTCGGCTAACAGCGCGTCCAATTCGCCAAAGCTCCGCTCGCGGGCGTAGACGGCATGCCGTGTTTCGCACTCAGACAGCGCTTTATCGACCACGGTCGTGATCGACTTGCCCCTACGGACGGCCACTTGTCGCGCACGTTGATGCACGGTGAGGTCTCGAGTGCTCAATGGCATCGTATGATTTTACTCCCAAAAATCATACGCCACTACCCGAGCTTCACAGCTGTCCCGGCGGCAGTGACCATCATCATGCCCCCATCGTGACCGACCGTCTCATAGTCGAGATCGACGCCGACCACCGCGTCCGCACCCAACTGCTGGGCCTCGGCCTGCATGTCGCGTAGGGCCATGTCTCGAGCCTGGCGCAAGGCGGCCTCATAGCCTCCGGCACGACCGCCAATGATGTTAGTAATCCCTGCAAACAGGTCACGGAAAATATGCGCCCCGATGATGGCTTCGCCGCTGACCACGCCCAGCGTGGCGGTGATCTTGCCTTCAGCAACCTCAGGGGTGGTGGCGATAATCATTTCGCATCGTCTCCGAACTTCCAGGTTGGATGATGAGCCTCTACATTGGCCGCCATGAGCACGCCCGCAACCTCCCCGTCCGGATTCTCTCTGTCGCCGCCTGACCCAGAGGAACGCAAGCGCCTGGAGGCTAGCCTAAGCCGGGAAGAAGCCGAGGTCCTGTTGCATCACGGGACCGAAGCGCCGTTCTGCGGCGGCCTGCTGGATCAGAAAGATACCGGGGTCTACTGCTGCCGGGTTTGCGCCCTGCCCCTATTTCAGCACAAGACCAAGTTCGAGAGCGGCACCGGCTGGCCCTCTTTCTGGGCCCCGATTGACGAGACCCATGTCACGGCCGTTAGAGACGTGTCCTACGGCATGGTCCGAATCGAATCCCTTTGTGCCCGCTGCGGCAGCCACCAGGGCCACGTGTTCCCCGACGGCCCACCGCCAACCCGCCTGCGCTACTGCATCAACTCGATCTCGCTGGAGTTCGTGCCCGACGGCGGGACGTTGCGAGATCCGCTGAGGCGTGGGGATAGACTCTGAAATCCCTTTGATACCTGTACAATTTGACGTACAATAAGGCTATGAAATCCGCCGCCATTGACGTCACAACCTTCTCCGAGGCCCGCGCCAACCTTAAGGCCGTGATGGACCGCGTGGTGAACGACCACATTCCCATCGTGATCAGCCGCCGCCGCGCCGAGCCCGTGGTTATGATTTCCCTGGCTGATTGGAACTCCTGGCAGGAAACGACGTACCT
>JAYTWT010000010.1:0-3803 GCA_043743295.1 Alphaproteobacteria bacterium
TACACGCTGACGACGACCAGCGAAATTCCGGTGACGGACTGTGGATATTCGGACGACACGCCGCTGATCCTGGCGGCCGCAGAGAAGATCTATGTGGGCTCTGCTGTGGCTGTCACCGGCATGATCGCCCGCGCCGAATGGGCGGATTACTGATATGGGACAGAAGCTTAGGGGATTTGTGGGGCAGGGGGGTGGGGGTGGAAAAACCTATCGAGATGCGCGGTTGGCGCTTCAATCGCTGCCAATGATTGCGACATCCGGGAGTGGTTCCGTAACTGCGCCAAGGGCCTGCAAAGCACTGATAGTCGCCTGGGGACCTGGGGGCTCTGGTTCGGCAGGCAACACACCTTCGGGCGGTGGCGGAGGTGCGGCAATCTCACATGTTGCCAATCTCGCCCGTGGGCAACCGATTAGTTGGACCGTCGGTGTTCCAGGCGCTGGTGCCGCAGATTTGACAGATGGTTTCGCCGCAAGTGACACGGTCGTCACGTGTCCTGGTGGCGTGATGCGAGCTGGAGGTGGTGGTGGTGGTGTTCTCGCCGGGCAGATACCCGGCATTGGAGGTGTAGCAACTGGTATTGGAACTTTGCGGCCTGGTGCAGCCGGTCTTGCCGGTACTGGCGGCAGTAGTAGCGGACAGGCTGGTTCATTCGGCGACGTCGACTTATCGCTCGCTGGAGGGAATTCTGGCGCGGCACCAGGAGCGGGCTCGCCAGGAGCAACCGGCGGACCATCGTCCCTCACTGGGGGGCAGGGTCGGGTAGTAGTAGTCCTTGTGAAGACGATCTAGCTACCAGTGTATCGCTTCAAATAGGGAAGATCATCTTCCTTCTGGGGCCAATCTTCGCCAACTTCCGTCATCGGCCAGGGTGGCGTCTTGTCGGTCGCAAAATATGCGAAATCGCCCTTCGTGTCACCCGAGACGCCCGGCGTTGGCGCGACAAAGGGCGAGAAGAACCAGAAGAGGCAATATCCGGCGGACTGAAGGGTTTTCCGCACGATCTCGGCTGTGTTTGGCCGTTCTCGAGAGACTTCAACCAGCCAAGAGGGCCTAACATCATTGAGCAGTCGGGCTGCCCCGTCGAGTACTCGGGGTTCGAACCCCTCTACGTCGATCTTGACGAAACGCACATTCGGTGGCGCGATTTCATCAATTGGCCGCATCATCACGCGTTCCAACGGTAGGCCTTTCTCGTAAATGGACGAGGCCCCAATGTTGACTGGCCGATCGATCGCACCGAACGGAATCTCTATCGTTCCGGTCCGCTCACCGGCAACGGCGTGGATGACCTCTACATTATCCAGACTGTTGTTGAGTGTATTCGCCCCTAGCATCTGCGCGATCTTACGATGAGCCTCCACTGCGACGACCGTTGACGCGGGCCGCTGTGCGGCGAAGGGTAGGCAGATCGCTCCGATGTTGGCTCCGATGTCCAAAAGATCGCCGTCGCAGGCTTCCAGGATGAACTCGAGTTCGACGCGAGCGAACTCCCCATGCTGACGCAAAGACCGGCCCACGCCTGTGTCATTCGGTGGAACCAGGAAATTCAAGCCGTAAGCGAGTACGGTCTCTACTGAATTCAAAGGCATTTTCTGACTCAGGTCCCGGGGCGCGTTTCGGCCGCTTATATCCAGTAAAGCATGGTAACGCGCTGGCGGACGAACTCCAGATGGTGAAGTGCGACCACGACGGATCTACAGGAATTTGCTGCCGTCCATCAGATCTAGTTCCGGTTTCAACGACCGGCTTGTGCATTCGCCCCCAAGTGCTTCGGCGGCAGGCTATTTCAGGCGAACATGCTGCGTGCGCATGCCATGCCTTTCGACGCGGTGTCTGTCACATTTCCTACGACCGCATAAAACGGATCAGGGGCTCGAAGTCGTGCTGGTCGGCGGCTCGGAGTGCGGCGATGTAGGTTTTCCGTGTCGCTTCGGGGGCGTTGTTGCGACCGAGGCTGAAACGCGGTTGCCCGAGTTGGACCACTAGCAGGTCTGCCATCAAGCGGGACCACCGGCCATTTCCGTTGGGAAACGGATGAACGACGACAAGTCCATGATGGAAGCGCGCTGCAATCTCATCCGGCGAGAAGGTCGCCGCTGACGCCCAGTAACGGATGTTGTCCAGCACCTCGTAGAGACGCGGCTGGATCGTGGCATTGGCGACACCAAGGTTTTTGTCCGTTGAGCGATACTGTCCGGCCCAGCGCCAGACTTTGCCGAACATGCGGCGATGGAGGCCGCGACCGAAGGTTTCCACCAGGGGATCGCGTCCCCGCTGGAAAGCCCAAAGGTCCGCTTCGAGAATGTTGCTCTGTTCAAGTTCGTTAAGTTCGAGCCGAAGGCTGACGTGACTTGGGATCAGGCCTTCGCGTTCCTCGTAGGAGAGCGGTGTTGCGTCGTCGGGCTGAGCGAAGAGATCGCTCACCGTTCGTCCCACAGCCGCTTCGGCTTTTGCCTGAGCGCGGTCGCAAGCCGAATTAAGGCCTCCTCGCGCTGTTTGAGTGAGGATACGCTCTGGTCCTCCAGGCGCATGGTGTGCTCAACCGCTTCGAGGTGATCATGTGCTAGATGCAGAGCGCGCTGCTCAAGGGTGGTTGTCAGCGGCGCTATTGGCACGATGGCGTAGACGAGGCGACAACCGAGCGCCTCGGCGGCGCGCTCAAGGCTTCTGACTGTGATGCTGCCGGTGACTTCGCCGCGCTCAAGTTCCGAAATCCGGGGCTGGGTGACGCCCATCCTCTGCGCGAGCTGGGCTGTGGTCATGCCAAGGGCATCGCGGACGGCTCGGATCCAGCCGCGCTGAGGCCGCGGCAGAGGGTCGGTCAAACGATGCGGCTGCGCGTAGCGATGATCTAGGTGTTCAGCAGCTGTCGGCATTCGATAAGACATAGCTGATATTTCTATATCAAAACAATAAGAAAAAACTTCTCATTGTGCCCTACCTCAACACCACAACCTCCATCTTCGCCAGTTGGCCCAGAGAGCGGGTGATGGCGGGGAGGGGGAGGTGGAGGTTGGCGGCTAGGGCTGCGGCGCTGGTGGCCTTGCGGCGGACGATCTCGGTGAAGATTTGTTGCAATAGGGGCCTAGCGCTGGGGATGCCGGCGAACAGGGGGTGTTCGAGACAGGCGATCAACTTGGCCTGGTTAGCGCCGGGGGCCAGGGTCACCTCGGTTACGGGGCCGATGTGCGAGGTCGGATAGTGGCTGAACGCGGCGTAGGGGTCGAGGTTCGATGCCGGGGCCGGGGGCGCTGCGGCTAGCCGGGCCTTCCAGACCGGGTTCAGGGCATCAACCAATCGACGGGCGTTGAGATCGGCCCAGAGCGCCTGATACTGGCGGTAGACCAAGGCCCAATCGTAGAGCTGGCGCGCCCGTTTGCGGCCGGCCTCGCCCATGCTGCGGCGGATGCCTGGATTGTCGACGAGGGCGCTGATCGCGTCGGTCAAGTGCCCCACATCAATGGCGGTGGTCGCGGCGGCGGCCCAGCAGTAGCGGTCATAGCTAAGCGAGCCGTTCTCATGGCCAGCGGCGAGGGGAAGGCCCATGCCGGGCTCGGGCGCCCAGGTGGCGATCCTGAAGCCGTCGACCCCGTCGCGGACGGTATCCTTGTAGCCGTTCCAGTCGGTGACGATGACAGGAAGGCCAGCCGCCATGCCCTCGATGGGCGTCAAGCCGAAGGTCTCCTGGATGTTGTCGGCCAGAGACATGAAGATGTCGGAAGCGGCCCATGCCTCATCACGGCGGGGTGGGTCGCGGCCTTCCACGAAGATGAGCCGAACATCGGGCATGAACTGCGCGGCC
>JAYTWT010000011.1:0-2631 GCA_043743295.1 Alphaproteobacteria bacterium
TCGCCTCGCGCCAGCGCGGCCCGCCCGGCATGCGCACCAGCACCATGAACCCCAACGCCCCCCCCAGGATCAGCCAGTAGACCTCGCGCTGGCGAAGACACAGTGTGCAGGGCGCATAGCCGCCGAACGTCTGGAACGCATGGGCCGTCGCCAGCATGCTCGCTGCGATCAGGACGGCGCACAGCCGCCAGCGGTCGAGAAAGGGGCGAAAGACGTCTATCATTGGCCGGTTCGTGAAAGTCTAGGGCGTTATGGACCCAAAAACGCCTTAGCCAAAGACCTTCAGCGCCAAGATGCCGCCGACCAGCAGGACCAGCAACAAGCTCGCGTAGAGGTTCAGCCGCTTTTCGAATTCGGCCAACAGTTGCGGCCCGTAGAACTTCAGCACCGTAGCCACGGCAAAGAAACGGAACCCCCGGGTTAGCACCGATGCCCAGATGAAGGTGAACAGGTCAAAACGCACAAAGCCTGCGGTGATCGTCACCAGCTTGTAGGGGATCGGCGTCGCGCCCTTAATCAGGATCACCCACAGGCCCCATTGGTCGAACCAATGCTGGAACTGGGCTCTTCCGTCCGCATGACCGAAGAGGTTGAGGATCGTCTGCCCGACCGGCTCTAGGAATACTCCGATCGCATAACCGACCAGTCCGCCGACCACTGAGGCGGCTGTACAAATACCGGCGTAGACAAATGCTTTCTGTGGGCGCGCCGCCACCATCGGTGCCAGCATCACGTCCGGCGGTATCGGGAAGAATGAGCTTTCGGCGAACGAGACCACCGCTAACGCTACCGGCGCATGGCGCGAGCGGGCAAGGTTCATCACCCAATCATAGAGCTTTCGAAACATGCCTGAACACGCCAGGGATTCGGACATTGCCGCCAGTCGGATCGTCAAGCCTTCCCCAAGATAGTTTCATATGATACGAATTGTGAGGAAGTGGAGACGCGCCGTGAACGTTCAAGCCCCCGCCAACGACCGCGACCTATTCGAAAACCCGCTCGGCACCGACGGGTTCGAATTCGTGGAGTTCACCGCGCCCGAGCCGGAGCGCCTGAAGGGCCTGTTCGAACAGATGGGCTTTACGGCCGTCTCCCGTCACCGGTCCAAGAACGTGCTTAGGTTTGCGCAAGGCGACATCAACTTCATCCTGAATATGGAACCCTCTGGCCAGGCGGCGGCATTCCGCGAAGTCCACGGCCCCTCGGCGAATGCGATGGCCTTCCGGGTCCGCGATGCGGCTAAGGCCCTTAAACTGGCGGTGGCGCGTGGGGCCAAGGCGGTTGTCGGACCTGTCGGGCCGATGGAGTTGAACATACCGGCAATCGAGGGAATCGGCGGTTCGAACCTCTACTTGGTCGACCGCTATGGCGCGCAAGCGATCTATGACGTCGACTTCGTAGCGATCGAAGGCGCTGCCGACGCTGCGAGGGAGAATTCCAGGGGCCTGACCTATCTGGATCACCTGACCCACAACGTCCATCGCGGCCAGATGGCCACTTGGGCAGCCTTCTACGAACAGATCTTCAATTTCCGCGAAATCCGGTACTTCGATATTGAAGGAAAACAGACGGCGCTGATCTCTAAGGCCATGACCAGCGCTTGCGGGAAGATCCGCATCCCGTTGAACGAGAGCCGCGACGAGCACTCCCAGATCGAGGACTTCCTGAAGGACTACAAGGGCGAAGGTATCCAGCATATTGCGCTCGGGACCGGGGACATCTTCGCCTCCGTTGAGGCCATGCGCGGTCGCGGCGTACGCTTCCAGGATACCATCGATACCTATTTCGAAGGCATAGACGTCCGCATCCCCGGCCATGGTGAGGATGTGACCCGCCTGAAAGCCAACAAGATCCTGATCGACGGCGCGCCGACCGACGGCCAAGGCCTCTTGCTGCAGATCTTCACCGAGAACATGATCGGTCCGATCTTCTTTGAGCTGATCCAGCGCAAGGGCAATGAGGGCTTTGGCGAAGGCAACTTCAAAGCCCTGTTCGAGTCTATCGAATTGGATCAGATCAAGCGCGGCGTGCTTCCGGCGAAGGCCTGAGCACGGCAGGAGGTAGGCGATGGCCAAGGGCGATTGGATACCGGTTCGCGCGGCTGAGGGGACCCACTCGCGCCAGGCGCACGCGGACCTGCCGAAGGGCACCTATGAGCGGGAAATCTCCAAGGAGGGGTTCTTTGGCCCGGCCGCGTTCTTGCACCATCCTCGCCCGCCGACCGGTTGGACGACCTTTGAAGGCCCGCTGCGACCGCGCGCGTTCGACCTAGGCCGATTGAACGCCGCCGACGTCTCGCCCTGGACGGCTGATGTCATGCTGCACAACAAAGCGGTGGAGGTACGGTTCTGGACGCTAACACGGCCCATGGCGGCCCTGGCCCGCAACGCCGATGGCGATCAACTTTTGTTCGTGCATCAGGGCACCGGCGATCTCTACTGCGACTACGGCAGGATCGTCTATCAGGCGGGCGACTACCTTTATCTGCCCCGCGGAACTATGTGGCGGCTGCGGCCCACATCTGAGACCGCGATCCTGATGATCGAGGCGACGAACACCCACTTCAAACTGCCGGATCGCGGTCTGATGGGCCCACATGCCCAGTTCGATCCCGCCATCCTCGACACGCCC
>JAYTWT010000012.1:0-1638 GCA_043743295.1 Alphaproteobacteria bacterium
TCCGGCCCGCGTCGCGCCCAGCGTGTTGCCGTGTTGGATGCCGTGGCGCGGGGCAATGCCTTGCAGATCGCCCAGACCCTCGCCGGGCAGGGCGGCGGGATTCTGACCCTGGCCGAGGCCCAACGCCTCAGCCGCCTGGACGGACCGACGTTGCACGCCCGACTGACGGCCGACTTCCAGCCGCTCAGCGATAAGATCATGGCCTCGCGGTCGGCGATGATCGCAGCCCGATCCGCCTATCTGGCTAACCTCGCGGACAATCACTCGAAAGACCCCCTCCGCCTTGGCGTTGACGTCAGCGCAATCCACCGGGGCCTCTCGCCGCCGTTCGCCACTGCCCTCGTCACCTACGTCGAAGCGGCACTGATCGCATCGGGCGAAGTCAGCCGGGTGAAGAGCCAAGTCGCGCTCTCCGACCACGACCCGCTCCAGACCCTATCGCCTGCGCAGACGCTCGCGTTGCAAGAGATCGAGACCGCCCTGCGCGACGGCGGCGTGACCCCGCCGGACCGCGAAGACCTTTGCGGCGCCGACGACCGCGATTTGCTGACCTTGCTCATCGACCTCGACCGCGCGGTCCCCCTCAAGAACCACGCCCAACGCAAGACGCTGGTGTTCCACGCCGACGCCCTGGCGCAGGCGCGCACCGTCCTGGCCGCCGCCTTTCCTGAGGCTACCGCGTTCACCACCGGAGAAGCCCGCGCGGTGCTAGACACCTCGCGTAAGTTCATCGTCCCGATCCTGGAGCACTTCGACGCCATGGGCTGGACGGTGCGCGAGGGTGATCAACGGCGGATGGTGGATCAAAATTGACATTCCCATCCGCCACCCCCGCCTCTAGGGTCGCGCGACGTTGGAGGTGACTGGAGTCTGGTGGCTTCCCTGGTCTTCAAAACCAGCGACGCGTCTTTACGGGCGCGTGGTGGGTTCGATTCCCATCCACCTCCGCCACGAAAAAGAGAAGGCGCGATGGCCCAGGACCGACCCGGATTTTCGTTGCAGGCGCTGGGTGGCGCGACCCACCAGTTTCCTAACGGACGGCCCAGTCTGGTCTGTTTCGTCAAGGAAGACTGCCAGACGTGTAATGTCGCCGCGCCGGTTCTGGAGGCCTTCTACCGTGCGTTCGGGGCTGAGGCCGACGTCCTGGTGGTAGGCCAGTCGCTGGATGGTAATCAGATCCTCAAGGACCGCCACGGCTTGAGCGTGCCGATCCTGGACGACAGCAGCTGCGAAACCTCGTTCGCCTGGGATTTAGAGATCGTGCCAGCCGCCTTCTGGTTCGATGCCGAAGGCAGCCTGGGCGCGCAGGTCGAGGGTTTTGTCCGCCAGGAATGGCAGGACCTGTCCCGGCGGATCAGTACCGATCTTGCCGTCGCCGATGCGGCGGTGGACTGGGCAGCCCTGCCAGAGTGGCGGCCCGGCTGCGGGTCTAAACACCTTGACCCTACCATCAACGACCGGCTGGCCGCCAACGCCACGGGCAGTCCGATCCGGGCGCGGCGAATTGAGGTGGCGTCCGCCGACGACGTCGCCGAATTTATGTTTGACCAGGGGTTCTCCGACGGCCTGCCGCTGGTGCCGCCGACGCCGGAGCGGGTGATGCGGATGCTGGCCGGCACGCCGCGCGGTGCCCAGGAC
>JAYTWT010000013.1:0-2045 GCA_043743295.1 Alphaproteobacteria bacterium
GATATCTTCGAAACGGCCGGTTGGCGGGTGGTCACCCTGAAGTACGGCAAGGCGCAGCTTCGGGCCTTTGCCCGACCTGGCGGCGGGGTGCTCAAAGCCTGGATCGATAGCTGTCCGAATGCTGACTATGCCGCCCTGACGTACCAAGGCGGGGTCGCTTGGCGGGCGCGATTGCAACAGGATATCGGTGCCAAGCCGGGTGTCCGAACGTTGCTGGCCGGGTTCGACGATGCGGGATTGAATGACCTGATGCTGGGCCTGGGCGGGCACTGCCTGGAGACCCTGCTCGAGGCGTTTGATGCGGCGTCGGGCGACGACCTGCCCACCATGTTCATTGCCTACACCGTCAAGGGATTTGGGCTCCCGCTCCAGGGCCACAAGGACAATCACGCCGGCCTGATGACCGTCAATCAAGTGAACGAACTGCGCACCCGCATGGGCGTGCCGGTAGGCCGCGAGTGGGAGCCACTGGCCGGTATGGAACCGCCCGCCGCTGAGGCCTTGGCCACCTTCGTCGAGGCCAGCGCCTTGGCCGGCCACGCGCCCCGGCGCTATCCGGCGGCGCGCCTATCTGTGCCGCCGCGCGCTGAGTTTCCCTGTCCCGAGGGGGCGGAGCAATCCACGCAGGCCGCGTTCGGGCGCATCTTACTGGCGCTGTCCAAGGCGGGCGGAGACCTGGCCGAGCGGCTGGTGACCACCTCGCCGGATGTCACCGTGTCCACGAACCTGGGCGGGTTCGTCAACCAGACCGGCCTTTTCCGCCGCAGCCATACGCCCGACGTCTTTCGCGCCGCCAAGATACCCTCACCGCAGAAGTGGGCCGGCGGCCAAGCCGGTCAGCACATCGAGTTGGGGATCGCCGAGCACAACCTGTTCTTGAATCTAGCGGCCCTGGGTCTGACGAGCTCGCTGTTCGGCGAGCGGCTGCTGCCCATCGGGACGGTCTACGATCCGTTCATCTGTCGCGGCCTGGATGCCCTGAATTATGCCTGCTACCAGGATGCAAGGTTCATGCTGGTGGCGACACCCTCCGGCCTGACCTTGGGCCCGGAGGGCGGGGCGCACCAATCGATCTACACGCCGCTGATCGGCATCGGCCAGCCCGGCTTGACCTACTTCGAGCCTGCCTTCGTGGATGAGCTTAGCGAGGTGATGCGCTGGTCGCTGGAGCATATGCAGGCCGAGGTCGGCGGCTCCGTCTATCTGCGGCTCAGCACGCGGGCGCTACAGCAGGTCGAGCGCACCGACGACGGCTGGCGGGACGACGCGCTGAAGGGGGCCTACTGGCTCCGGCGCCCCCAGCCTGGGGCGGACGCGGCCATCGTGTTCTGCGGGGCGATTGCGCCGGAGGTGCTCAGCGCCGCCGATGCCCTGGCCGAGGACTTCGGGTCGATCGGCGTGCTCAATGTGGTCTCGCCCGGTCTGTTGCACCGCGACTGGATGGCCGCGCGCCGTGCCCGCTGGACCGGCGGAGAGGTTCGACGAAGCCACGCCGAAACCCTGCTCAGTGAACTGGCACCGACGGCAGGCCTGGTCACGGCCATCGACGGTTCCCCCGGCGCGCTCTCATGGATCGGCGGTGTTCGGGGCATGCGGGTCAGCGCCCTTGGCCTGGACGGCTTTGGACAGGTCGGCGACCTACCTGACCTCTATCGACACTATCGGCTGGACGCCGAGGCCATGATCGACGCCTGCGCAGATCTCTTCCTTTAGAGCGCCGCAGTTTAACGCAGGCTTGCCAACAGCTTGTCCCATTCCTTCTGTGACAGCTCGCCGTCCTTGTTGGTGTCGAGGAAGGTTCTGAAGACGAAGGCGTGATAGCCGAGGAACTCGCGCTGGGTCAGCTTGTTGCGCGCGCTCTCGACGTCGAACGTTCGGAAGCTCTGTTCGGCGTTCCGTTTTGCTGGGCCCTCCAACGACGCCTTGAATTCGTCGTAGGTGAGCATGCCGTCGGCATCGGTGTCGAACTTGGCCAGTTTGGGCAATTGGACGTTGAGGTAGTCGTTGAGACTGACCTTGCCGTCGCCGTCGCGATCCATGAACGA
>JAYTWT010000014.1:0-6062 GCA_043743295.1 Alphaproteobacteria bacterium
GATGATCTGGTGGCCCTGATCATGGCTGCCTTTGCCTGGACGTTCCGGATGATGGCCACCGAGGGTGCCGATGCGGTGGGCGTTACCAAGGTCCTGGACCGCCAGATTGGCTTGATTGTCGAGGGTGCGCGTCCGCAGGGCTGAGATCGCTATTCAGCGATCTGCGACGCCGTGTGCGATTTCGGCCCCGAATTCACGCACAGCGGCGACCGGGCCTTGCGGATGGGCCCATATACCCGCCGACGCGGCCAGGAAATCGGCACCCGCAGCCGCAACTTCTCGCGCGGTCGCCACGGTGATTCCGCCGATTGCCACGCAAGGGACCGCCATCACCTCCTGCCAGATCGACAGGATTTCCAAGTCGGCCCGCGTCGGTGCCGCCTTGGTGGTGGTCGGATAGAAGGCTCCAAAGGCGACATAGTCCGCCCCGGCTTCGGCGGCTTCCATCGCCAGATGACGGCTATCATGGCAGGTCACGCCGACCATCCGGTCCTTGCCGACCTCCCGGCGCGCCTCGGCGTAGCTCGCGTCAGATTGGCCGACATGAACCCCGTCACAGCCTAGGCTGGCGGCCAGATCGGGCCGGTCATTGAGGATCACCGCCACGCCACGCGCTTGGCCGATCGGCAGGATAGCTTCGACAGCCCTGGCGATTTCGTCGTCGGAAACGTCCTTCAGTCGCACCTGAAGTGCGGCCACGTCGCCGGCGTCCAATGCCTCGGCCAGGTTGCGCGAAAACCCAGCCAGGTCGTCCAGACGGGGCGGGGTGATCAAATAAAGACGACAGAGCGGTGCGGCCATCCCCGCCCTAGATCGTATCGATGCGAGTGCATCAAGTGCAACGTTAACTCTATTTTGCGAATGACTTGCAAACGCGTTCGCAACTTGATAGAAATGTCGCGCTTGAGAGGAGCTGGTCCTAGCGCCATGTACGTCTGCAATTGCAATGGCATCCGCGAGCGGCAGGTCCGCGCCGCTATCGAAGCTGGTGCGCGTCGGCCTGCCGACATCTTCAAGGCCTGCGAAACCTCGGCCCAGTGCGCACGCTGCGTTTGCGATATGCGCAAGATGCTGGATGAGAACCGCGAAACGCTGCGATTTGCGGCTGAATAGATCTGAATCTCAGTCGCGCGCCGCAAGCGCAAGTCACTCGCAAACATAGTCTTTGACACGCCCTGACCGGGACGTGAATTTCCACGCGAATCCGTCCGCAGGAGTTTCCAATGCAAGGCGACAAGGCAATCATCCGGCTGCTGAACGCCGTACTCACCAACGAACTGACGGCGATCAACCAGTACTTTCTGCATGCACGGATGTACGAAAACTGGGGTTTCGTGCGCCTGGGAAAGATCACCTACGAAGAGTCGATTGGCGAAATGAAACACGCCGACATGCTGATCAAGCGTATCCTTTTCCTCGACGGCCTGCCCAACCTGCAAGACCTGCACAAGCTACACATCGGCGAAAACGTGGGCGAGTGTCTGACGGCGGACCTCTCGGTCGAGGTCGGAGGGCGCGGCAACCTGATAGAGGCGGTCAAGCTCTGTGAACAGTCCGCGGACTATGTCTCTCGCGAGCTCTTCCAAAGTATCCTGACCGACACCGAGGAGCACATCGATTTCCTCGAAACCCAGCTCAGCCTGCTGAAAAGCCTCGGCGACGCAAATTACCTGCAGAGCGCCATGGGCGATTTACCTTCAGGGTAGGTCTCCATCCCCCCTCGCGGCACCGTTGCGTATATCGGAATCGGTAGCGGTTTCCCTTCGCGAACATCTCCGTCGCGGGTTCGAATTACGCAACGGTCCTGGCACGGGGGAACTGGAATGCGCCATTGCCACGTCGCGTCGTAGCGCCCTAGGGTCCTCTTGGGATCTTGGGGAAAACTTGAGTATGTCTGCGGCAGAGACCGGAGCGCCAGCGCGCAAGTCGAACGTCGGCGTGATCGCCGGCGCTTCTATGGGTACTGTCTTCGAGTGGTACGACTTCTTCCTCTACGGATCCCTGGCTGGGGTCATCACGCAGCACTTCTTCTCGGGCGTGAACGAGACCACCGGCTATATCTTCGCCCTGTTGGCTTTCGCCGCTGGATTCGCGGTGCGGCCGCTCGGGGCCATTGTGTTCGGACCCCTGGGCGACAAATGGGGCCGCAAGAACACCTTCCTGGTCACCATGCTGCTGATGGGCGTCTCGACCTTCATCGTCGGGCTTTTGCCCGACTACAAGACCATCGGCGTCGCCGCGCCGATCCTCTTGGTCACCCTTCGCATGGTTCAGGGCCTGGCCCTTGGCGGCGAATACGGCGGGGCGGCGACCTATGTTGCCGAGCATGCGCCAGAGGGTAAGCGCGGGCTGTACACCAGCTGGATCCAGACCACGGCGACCTTCGGCCTGTTCCTCAGCTTGACCGTGATCCTGGCCGTCCGTCTGACCTTCGGTGAGGAGGCGTTCAAAGCGTGGGGTTGGCGAATTCCGTTCCTGGTTTCCATCCTGCTGTTGGGCGTTTCCTTGTGGATTCGCCTACGCCTCAACGAGAGCCCGGTGTTCGAGAAAATGGTGGCCGAGGGCACAAATTCCACCAGCCCGCTGGCCGAGAGTTTCACCCAATGGCCCAACCTAAAGCTGGTGCTGCAGGCGCTGTTCGGCCTGGCCGCTGGCAATGCCGTCGTCTGGTACGCGGGCCAGTTCTACGCCCTGTTCTTTCTGGAGAAGATGCTGAAGGTCGACGGGGCCTTGGCCAATATGCTGGTCGCCATCGCCCTGATCCTGGCCACACCCTTCTTCGTCATCTTCGGCTGGCTGTCGGACAAGATTGGCCGCAAGCCGGTGATCCTCACCGGTTTTGTCCTAGCCGTTTTGACCTATTTTCCGATCTTCCAAGCCCTGACTGCGGCGGCGAACCCAGACTTGGCCGCCGCCTCGGCCCGTGCACCGGTCGTCGTCATCGCCGACCCTGCCACCTGTCACTTCCAGTTCGATCCGGTCGGGAAACAGGCGTTCACCACCGGCTGCGACGTCGCCAAGGGGGCCTTGGCCAGCGCCGGGGTCTCCTACTCAAACCAAGCTGCGCCGGCGGGCACAGCGGCAGTGATCCGGATCGGCGACAAGACCCTGGCCGGTCTAGAAGGTGCCGCCCTGCCCAAGGCCGAGTTCAAGACAGCCAAAGAGGCCTGGACAAAGGCCTTCGCCGCAGACCTCAAGGCCGCCGGCTATCCCGCAAAGGCCGACCCGGACCGGATGAACAAGCCCTTGGTCGTCGCATTGTTGTGGCTGCTGGTCATGTACGCCACCCTCGTCTACGGCCCTTACGCTGCGGCGTTGGTCGAGATGTTCCCGGCCCGCATCCGCTACACCTCGATGAGTTTGCCGTATCATATCGGTAACGGCTGGCTCGGGGGCTTTCTGCCGACCACCGCTTTCGCCATGGTCGCCGCGACCGGCAATATCTACTACGGCCTGTGGTATCCCATCGTCGTGGCGGCCGCCTCAGCGGTGATCGGGGTCTTCTGGGTCAAGGAGATGCGTGGCAATCCCATTGAGGCTTAAGCGCTACACGCCATGACCTTCGACCTGATGCGGTTGCTGGCGGCTCTGCTGGTAGTCGTCAGCCACACCTTCCCGCTGGCCGGCCAGCCGCCTTTTCGCATCTGCGGCGTCGAGGATTTGGGGGCGCTCGGCGTCTCGATTTTCTTTGTGATCAGCGGCTACCTGGTCACGGCCAGTTATCTGCGGGACCCAAAGGCCTATTTGCTGAAGCGCCTGCTTCGGATCGAGCCTGGCCTCATTGCGTCCCTGGCGGTGACAGTCCTGGCGCTTAGCGTCATAACCACCGCGCCGCTGGCGGACTATTGGCCCAAAGCGTTGCTCTATGTGCTGCGAAATGCCCTGCTCTATCCCGCCACTTACGATCTGCCCGGCGTCTTCCAGACCGCCCCCATCCCTGGCGTCGTGAACGGGGTCCTCTGGACCTTGCGCCTGGAGTTCACGTTCTACCTCGTCTTGATGTTGATCCGCGCTCGCCTAGCCCTAGTTTTGGCGCTGCTGAGCCTCTGTGCTGCCGTCTGGGTAATCATGACCTTCGGCTGGCCAGACTGGGCCGATACCCAACCGACCCGCATCGCGTTTCTTGGCGCGCGCAACGGGCTGTTGTTCTTCGCCGGGGCCGCGCTCCAGCTGACCAGAAACGGTGTGTCGCCGTGGCTCGGTGCCGCATCGGTCTTCGCTTTTCCCCTGATTGGTCCCCTGGCATTGCCCACAGCTGTCCTCGGACTGGCCCGTCCGGGAAAGCTGCCGTTCGACCTTAGCTATGGGGTCTATATCTACGCGTTTCCGATCCAGCAGGTTCTGGCGGCCTACGGTCAGCTCAATCTCCTTACCGCGGTGCTGGGCGTGCTGCCGTTCGCGGCGCTGAGCTGGTTCCTGGTCGAGCGCCCCGCGCAAAGCTTCAAGCCCGGCACGCCGCCGTAGGAGACGCGCACCCACCTGAGCGCCTCCGATAGCTGTTCCCAGGCCGGTTACAGGAGGTTACAGCTCCCTCAGTTCGAGGGTGGGGTATGACCGGGCACAGTTCAGAGGCGTTCGTGGCCCAGGTGATCCGGGTACGTGCCAGCGGCGTCCTTGGCCGCTCTCGCGGCTTGGCGCGCCTGTTCGACTACCTAGCCGACCCGGCCCGTCTCGGCCAAAGTCTGCGCGAAATCGATGTGGCCCAGGACGTTTTCGGACGGGGGCTGGACGTCGCTGGCGACGCCTCCGTCCGGGTCTATATCCACCGTCTGCGCCGCAAGCTTGACGACTTCTACCAAGCTGCGGGCGCGAGCGAACCTTATCGACTGGTGATTCCTGTTGGCGACTATCGCCTCGAAGTCGTGACCGCCCCGGCGGCAACTGTCGCCACGCCGCGATCACGTCCCAGATGGATCGTGCCGCTAACAGGTGCCGTCCTGGTGCTGGTCATCGCAAATTTGGCCGCCTGGGCGGTCCTGGTCCGCGACACCGCCCCGGCCCACGATCTAGCCCTGACCGCTGGCACCCCACTTTGGGCAAAGGTGGGGCAGGATCGACCGGTCCTAGTGGTGGTCGGCGACTATTACATCTTCGGAGACACAGACGGCGGCGAGGCCCCCCGGCGCATGATCCGGGCGTTTGAGATCAACTCACCGGCGGACCTGGATGCCTGGCTGATGGACAATCCGCAGCTTCAGGGCCGCTACATCGACCTGGACACCTACTACACGCCGGTGGGGGCCACCTTGGCCTTGCGCGAGGTCCTGCCGCTGGTGCGCCAAGCCGCCGGGGGGCCCGGGCGCGTGCAGGTGATCACCGCCTCCCACCTCACCGTCGATCTGATGAAGAGCCATGACATCGTCTATGTCGGCTATCTATCGGCACTCCACCTGCTGCAGGAGCCGGTGTTTGAGCGCTCGCGCTACGCGATTGGGGCCACCTATGACGAACTCATTGAGCGGCGAACGGGCAAGAGCTTCGTCTCTGGTGCCGGTGCCACGTCCGGAGATCGTCCAAATCGGGACTATGGCTATCTGGCCGCTTTCGACGGGCCCAGCGGCGCGCATGTGGTGATCATCGCTGGCACCCGCGACATCGGCGTCATGCAAACGGCAGAGCTCGCTGCGGATCGTGCCGCTTTGGCCAACCTACCCGCAGAGCAAAACAAGGCCTTGGAAGCGCTTTACGAGGTCGAGGGTGTTGGGCGGACAAATCTCAGCGCCAAGTTCGTGCCCCTGACAAAGTGATCCGAATTAGGCGTCAGGTGCGGTTCACTTATCGTGTGCCAAACGCTATCTGAGCCCCCGCTGGCCCACAATAGTCGAACCCCCGCCCTATGCCCCACCCGCGCCTCCTTGCAATACTTGCCGTGCTCCTGGGCGCGCCAAGTGCCGCGCTGGGCCAGACCGCCGAACCGCATGGCTTGACGGTGGCGTTCGGCAATACCGTCAAGGCGCTGTACGCGGATGGCAAATACCAGCGGATTTGGTTTCGAGCAGATGGGGGCTGGGAAGCTCTCGGTCGGCGCGGTTCGCACACCGCCGGGCGCTGGTTCCTGAAGG
>JAYTWT010000015.1:0-2259 GCA_043743295.1 Alphaproteobacteria bacterium
TCGATGTGGAATTCCATCGAGGCGATTCGCGAGGGTCAGGCCGCCGCCGCCGTTTCGGCCGGCAACACCGGTGCCCTGATGGCGATCTCCAAGCTGATCCTGCGAATGCGGGCCGAGTTGGACCGCCCGGCCTTGGTCGCCAGTATTCCGCACAGCCACGGCCTGACCACTTTTTTGGACGTCGGCGCCAATGTCGATTGCGACGCGGCCCGGCTGGTCGAGTTTGCGATCATGGGCGAGGCCTATCATCGCGCCGCCCACGGTGTGGCCCGCCCCACGGTAGGCCTGCTGAACGTCGGCTCCGAGGAAATGAAGGGCCACGAGGAGGTTCGTGAGGCCAACCGTATCCTGCGCGAAGGCCACTTCGATATGGATTACAAGGGGTTTGTTGAGGGTGATGACATCACCGCGGGCACCGTCCAAGTCGTGGTCACCGACGGTTTCACCGGCAATGTAGCCCTGAAGGCGATGGAGGGGGCCGCACGCTTTATGTACAGCGAACTGCGCGACGCTCTCACCTCTGGCCCGCTGACAAGCATCGGTGCCCTACTGGCGCGGCCCTCACTACGTCGGTTCCGCGACAAGATGAGCCCGCCGCCTGCTGCGCCGCTGCTGGGACTGAACGGCCTGGTCCTCAAATGCCACGGCGGTGCCGATGAGCGTGACTTCGCCAAGGCGATCCGCGCGGCGGTGGATATCGCCCGCAGTGGCTTTTCGTCCGAGATCGAACGGAATATGAAGCGGCTCCCTGCGGCGCTCGTTCCGACGAGAGCGGTGGCTGCGGACGGAGCCGCCTGAGGTGACCAAGATTTTGCGCAGTAGGGTGACCGGCGTCGGTGGGTATCTGCCCGACCGGGTGGTCACGAACGCCGAACTGGCGACACGGGTCGACACGACGGACGAGTGGATCCAAGAACGAACAGGAATCCGGCAACGCCATCAGGCCGCTGACGACCAAGCGGTCTCTGACCTCGCCACCCACGCGGCTCAGCGCGCGCTGGCCGCCGCCGGGCGTACCGCTGCTGACGTCGATCTCATCATCGTTGCGACGACCACGCCAGACCTGACTTTCCCTGCCGTGGCCGCCATCGTGCAGCGAAAGCTGGGCTGTCCGATCGGTATTGCCTTCGATGTACAGGCGGTCTGCTCTGGCTTCGTCTACGCGATGTCTGTGGCGGACGGATTTGTCGCCCGTGGTCGGTCAAAGTGCGCCCTGGTGATCGGTGCCGAGACCATGACGCGCCTGATGGACTGGTCGGACCGCTCGACCTGCGTGCTCTTCGGCGATGGCGCGGGCGCGGTTGTCCTGGAGCCGGGCGAAGGCGAGGGGACCACGGCGGATCGCGGTCTGTTGGGCTTTGCCCTGCGCGCCGACGGGACCAAGCAGGACCTGCTCTACGTCGACGGCGGCGTCTCGACCAATCAGCAGACTGGCCACCTGCGTATGCTGGGCAATCAGGTGTTCCGCCACGCCGTGGTCAACATCTCTGAGGCCGTGACTGCCGCGGCTGCGGACGCCGGTATTGAGGTCTCTGCCGTCGACTGGTTCGTGCCGCACCAAGCCAACAAACGCATCCTGGAAGGCGTCGCCAAACGGCTGGGGATCGATGAGCACAAGGTCATCTCCACCGTCGCCGAACACGCCAACACCTCGGCCGCCTCGATCCCGCTCGCGCTCAATGCGGGGATCGCGGACGGTCGCATTAAGCCGGGTCAGTTGCTGTTGCTGGAAGCGATGGGTGGCGGGCTGACCTGGGGTGCCTGTGTCGTGCGGCTATAGGTTGTGATATTGATTCAGAGCGTGACTTGAAGTCTTTGGGATAATGGGACAATCAGGATCCACGAGTATGTTTGGACGGGCGGCGAGACGATCATGAAGGGCGCGACAGTTACGCGGGCTGACCTGTGTGAAGCGGTTCACGAAGAGGTGGGCGTGACCCGGCAAGACAGCTCCGAGCTGGTCGAACGCGTCCTGGAACTCATGTGCGTTGCGTTGGAAAACGGCGAGCAGGTCAAGCTATCAGGCTTCGGCGTCTTTCAGGTCCGCGCTAAGCGCGCGCGGATGGGCCGCAATCCCAAAACCGGTAAGCCGGCGGCGATCAAGCCCCGGCGCGTGATCGGCTTTCGGGCCAGCCAAGTGATGAAGGCGCGGGTTGATCGCGCGCTTTCCAAGTGACGGTGACCTAAAGCCATGGCCAAGGGGCCCGAAGCCTTCCGGACGATCTCCGAAGCGGCGGATGAGCTCCACGTTGCCCAGCA
>JAYTWT010000016.1:0-25271 GCA_043743295.1 Alphaproteobacteria bacterium
GCCGGTGGCGGCATTGAGCGCCCGTTCGACGAAACCCTGGCAAAGACCGTCAACACTGCGCCGAGTTGCGCCTCGACCAGCTTCACGAAAATTGCCAGCCTGACAGAGTTCTCCAAGGACCTGCCGGCCCGCGGCGAGGCGCGCGTCGCCGCCCTGCGTCAGCGACTGGACAGTGTGAACGTACAAGTGATCCTGCCGCCGCCGCCGCTCCCGCCGCCGGTCGTCACAGTAGTTGCGCCGACCGGAAAGACGGTGCCGAAGAAGGCTCCGGTAGCCGTTGTCGCGGCGGTCACGCCTGCCAAACCTATCGCACCCCAAGCAACGCCAGTTCCTGCGCCGCCTGTCCCGATGGTGACGGTCAAGGTCGCGCCACCGCCTCAGGCCGACCAGGTGACCGCCCTGCTGAACGCCGACGTTGCAAAGCGCAATGGCGAGGTCGAAACCCGCAACGCGGTCGTCGCAGCAGAATATGAGAAACGTATGGCAGCCTACAAAGCAGCCCAGGACTCATTCGCTACGTCTCAGGCGGCATATGAACGCAGCAACAAGGAGCACGAAGCCCAGGTCGCGGAGGCCTCACGGGCCCGCGCTGCATGGGAAGCCAAGGTCAAGGCCTGTGCCGCCGGTGATCGCGCCGCATGTGCACCCTAGGACCTAAATGACGAAAGGGCATTGTCGGTTGAGACGTTTCTCATCGCCTTTGGACACTGGAGGAAATTCCAAGTGGAGCGAGCTGTTCCGGGCGTGAGGTCTCGACCGAGGTTGACGATGTCCGCTCTCCACCGTTTCGAGGCGCGGGGAGCGTCCGGTTTCGGACCGGTAGACTGAATGGCCGATATCGGGCGTGACGCCTGCGGCTGGGTTCGACCCGTCGCGGACGAAAGAGCAGCGGTCATCCGTGCGGACTAATCAAGCGTCGCCATCGACGCGGTGACTATGCGTGCGTAGAGGTCGGGATCCTGCGCGTGCATGAAGTGACCCATTTCCGGGAATTACTGGTAGTCAAATCGCTGGCCGTTGGCCCTGACCAGAGCGCTGGCACGCTCGGCTTGTTCATCCGACAGCGCCCCGGCAAAGAGCCCGGTTACGGGTTCGACTCCTCGGGAATGGTGCGTCAAGAGCACCGCCCTCGGGTGGCTCCGTTTCAAGCCATCACTTGGTAGGCTTTGGGCACCCGCGATCCGAACCGGACGCCGCAGCGCCCGAACTCAACAGGATCATCGCGGGCCTGCGTAAGACTCGGTTCTGGGATTACTACTTCAAGTGGTCTCGATTCTGCCGAGCGTCGAAAACGCCTGTGCGGTCCACCACGACGTCGAAACGATCAGCGGCTGATCTTACCCTTCGTCAATGCTGACCTCGTTCCGGCAGGGCAGTCTCTGGGTCGATGTTCATCCCTCGGAGACCGCCCATGGCGACGCCCACCACCGACCGCACGACGAGCTATATCGCGGCCATCACCCTGATCGCACCATTCTTCCTGATGGGTGCCACCGTCAGTGTCCTCGGCCAAGCTATCGGCTGGCCGGCGAGCCTGGACGATCCCGCCTCAATCACTCTGCCAAGGCTGATCGAACAAGCTGCCGCCGTGAAGCTGGGGTACGGTTGCTACCTACTGATGGCGTTGCTGCTAATCCCGGCGACAGCGGCCATGAGCGCCAGACTGCGGCTCAGTCCGGCGATGAGCGGATTGCTACTGACACTGGCCGGAGTATCGGCCCTAGCCAAGGCGATCGGCATCTGTCGGTGGTTGTTCGCAATGCCCCAATTGGCCAAGGCCTACCTCGCTCCTGGGGCGGACCAAGCGACCATATCGGCGGTCTTCGAAGCCCTGAACGCCTATCTGGGCGGGATCGGAGAATTGTTGGGCGTTGGTTTCATATCCGGGATCTGGACTTTGGTCATCGGTTGGACATTGATCTACGCTCCGGGACGTTTCGCCAAGATTGTGGGTGGCTATGTGATGGTCAGCGGCGTGGGTTTGCTTGGCTTACCCCTGTCCTTCTTCGGAATCGAAATGGGAGGTTTGCTGATGGTAGCCAATATCGCCTGGCTGCTTGGCCTAGCCGCGATGGGGGTCTGGGCACTGACGGCACCAAGGCCCGCTGCCACAGCTTGAAGTTACAGGCTATCGCCCTCAAACTGCGGATTCGCATGTTTAAGGGCGATCTGCATGGACTTAAGCGCCCTCAGTGCGACGTTTGCTCAGCTCGCGGTGCCTCGGATGCTCAACGCCGACGCGTTTCGACGGCTGGCTGGGGCGGTCCGGGTGCGCCGGTTCTCCAAGGGTGAGTATCTGTTTCGTGAAGGCGATTCAGCCGACGCTCTTTACCTCATCCGTGAAGGCCTGACCCGCTACTACTATCTGGCGGAAGGGGTGGAACACACGGGCCAGTTCTTCGTAGCAGGTGACTTCGTCGCCGATGTCGCAGCCCTGAGCACCGGCGCGCCTTGCGTGCAAAACATGGACGCCTTGCTGTCGACCGAGGTGCTGAAGATACCTCGAGCCGCTCTGCTTGCGGCCTACGACGCCGACCCGGCGATGGAACGGGTTGGCCGTCGGATGATGGAGGCCGCGATGGCCGGCAGCCAGCGGCGCACCGCCAGCCTACTGCAACTCACTCCAGCGCAACGCTATGAACGGTTGGTCGCAATGCGGCCTCAGGTCATCGCCCAAGCGCCACAGTATATCGTCGCTTCTTACCTTGGGGTGACCCCGGAAAGCCTCAGCCGAATCCGTCGCCGACATGCGAACTGGGGGAAAGTCGGTCGAGGCCAAGGCAAAGCCGAACCCGACCAATCCGCTTGATCTGATGTAACCGGTGGCCGGGAAGAGGCGACCGGTGCGCCACGTCCGGGCCTCTCCCCCTCAAGCTTCCAGTTCAATGTCCCAATAGAGGTAGTCCAGCCAGCTCTCATGCAGGTGGCGGGGCGGGAACCTGCGGCCTCGGTCTTGGAGTTCGTGGGCCGAGGGGCGGCGGGGTTTTAGGCGTGGGTGCATACGCGCTTCGTGCGGCGTGCGGCCGCCCTTGGCGAGGTTGCAGCGCGAACAGGCGGTGACGATATTCTCCCACGTCGTGCGCCCGCCGCGGGAGCGGGGGATGACGTGGTCAAACGTCAGCTCTTCGCCCGTCGTGCAGTATTGGCAGGTGAAGCTGTCGCGCAGGAACAGGTTGAACCGCGTGAAGGCCGGCGGCCGGTCCTGGGTGATATAGCTCTTCAGCGAGACGACGCTGGGCAATTGCATCTCGAACGACGGCGAACGGATCACCTGATCGTAGGTCGAGACCACATCCACCCGCTCAAGGAACACGGCCTTGATCACATCCTGCCAGGACCAGAGCGAGAGGGGATAGTAGCTCAGAGGGCGGAAATCAGCATTTAGCACCAGGCAGGGCCAGCCTGTCGGGGGAGCCTTAAGCACCTGCATGACAGAGCCTCCAGCTGTGGCGCCTACGCGCTGCGAGGATGTGCGATTTGGACCTGAAGACGAAACCCCCAGCCGGATATTTCGGTGCGATGGGGAAATCATAGGCCCGATTCGGAGACAACTCTACGACCGGGCGGTTAGGGTTTTCGTGGAAGAGTCAGGCGCATGCCGCGCCTGGGCCTCATCCGGATCTTGGATCGGATGAGGCTAGTGGCGACGCATGGGTTAGGCGCCGAGGATAGCGGTGGCACCAGCGACGGTCAGGGTCAGGCCCACCACCGCAAACGACACCACGACGTCGAGAACCCGGTTCATCAAGAACGACATGTTTGATCTCCATTTCTAGAAGGAGCGCCGACCAATCCGGAGCCCCGTGTCCATGTGGACAATGCTTAGATAGCAGATATCTAAACGATGCCTAGATAACAATTTCTTACAGCTAGTTATGCATTTCTGAATGGCCCGGTAGGGACCGCAGCAAACCAGCGAAAAAGGGGCCCACGATGGGGCCCCTCCTCAAGGTCGTCATCCGAAGTGCGGAGAGGAGCTTTGGGGGAAGCTTAGACGCCCAGTCCCGCCGTCGCCCCGGCCACGAAGAGGCCCAGGCAAATCAGGAAGACGGGCGCGAGACGGTCAATGAGCCGTTCGAACTTGATAAGAGACATGACACACACCTTTCAGTTTCAGGAATCCTCATGTTTTTGAGGATGTTTCTTATTTGAACGATGCTCAGATAGGTACGCATCTGAGCGGCGTCAAGATATCTATACAACGCTCAGATATGAACTTATGGTAATGTCATGAGCGAAGCCAAAAGCCTTGACGCCCGTCGCTATCATCACGGCGACCTGACCCGCGCCCTGGTCGACGCCGCGCGACGATTGCTCGAAGCCGAGGGGCCTAGCGCGCTGTCGCTGCGCGCTGTGGCTCGCGAAGCCGGCGTCAGCCCCGCCGCCCCATACCACCATTTCAAAGACAAGGCCGAGTTGCTGGACGCGGTCGCGAAGCAGGGCTGGGATATGCTCTGTGTGCAAATGGCCGAGGCCAAGGCCGCCACCAGCGGCATGCAGCAGCTGACCGCGCTAGGCATCGCCTATGTATTTTTCGCTCGGGAAAACCCCGCGCTTTACCGTGTGATGTACGATGCGGCCCGCGACAAGGAAGCTTTGCCCGACGCCGACAGCAACATCCCCGACAGTGAGGGAAGCGCCTACTCGATGGTACGCGATACCATGATCGAGAACGGTGCCGATCCAGAAGAGGACGCACACCTGGAATTGGCCGGCGTAGCGGCCTGGTGCGGCGCCCATGGCCTTGCGGAAATGGCCAGCTTCCGACAATTCGAGCATCTGAAGATTGCGCTTGGCGGTGAGCGGCCCTTCGTCGAAGCGGTGCTAAGTCATATGGGCCTGTTCCCCAAACCGCATCACGACTGCTAACCCTGCCGGGTGTTCATCACCCGCTTCGCCCCCTCCCCGACCGGAGCCCTGCACAAGGGCCACGCCTTTTCGGCCCTGACCGCATTCGAGGCGGCCAAGGCAGCGGGCGGACGGTTGCTCCTGCGCATTGAGGACATCGACTTCACACGGTGCCGTCCGGAGTTTGAAGCGGCAATCTATGCGGACCTGGATTGGCTGGGAGTCGACTGGGAGGCCCCTGTTCGCCGCCAATCCGAGCATCGCAACGACTATGAGGCCGCGTTGGGCCGTCTACGGGATGCAGGCCTACTCTATCGGTGCTTTCGGACCCGCAGCGATATATCGAGCGCACCCCACGGCCCGATGGAGACCTTCCGCGGCGAACCCCTGCCTGAGCGCGAGGAGTCGCAACGGCTAGAAGAGGGGCAACCCTTTGTCTGGCGCCTTTCGCTATCGCGAGCCGAGCAGGCGCTGGGCGGGTTTGGCGGCTTGCAGTTCCAAGATCTGGACCACGGCAGGGTCGCCGCAAACCCGGCGCTGGGCGGTGACGTCGCGCTTAGTCGGAAAGACATCGGGGTCGCTTATCACCTGGCCGTCGTGGTGGATGATGCCCTGCAAGGTGTGACCCACGTCATCCGGGGTGAGGACTTGCGTGAAGCCGCCCATGTTCAGCGCCTGCTGCAGTCGCTGCTGGCTCTGCCGACTCCGGTTTATCAGCATCACAGGCTCATTCTCGGTCAAGACAGCAAGCGCCTGGCCAAGCGCGACAACGCCGAAGCGCTGGCGACGATGCGCGAACGCGGTATGACAGTACGGGCGCTACGGGGGGAACTGGGCTTTGACTGACGCCGCCGGGCTGTCGCCGCGCGACCGTACCCAAGCGGTTGCCGTCCTGCTGTTCGGTGCTTGCATCATCGGCTTGTCGCCGATCCTGGTGCGGTTGTCGGACACCGGGCCGGCCGCTGCGGGCTTTTGGCGCCTGACCTTTGCGCTGCCCCTCCTCGCGATCTTGACCCGGCGCACGACGGGACAGGTAGGCCGCCCGCCGCCCGTGGCGCTGTTGGCAGGCGTGTTCTTCGCGCTAGACTTAGGGTTCTGGCACTATGGTATTCGTTATACCTCGGTCACCAATGCGACGGTGCTGTCCAACCTGACGCCGGTCGTGGTCACCGCCTTCGCCTGGATCTTTCTGAAAGAACGCCCCAAGGCCCTGTTCCTCGTCGCAGTGGCCGCGGCGGTGGGCGGGGCCTGGCTGATGGCCGTCGAGAAGGGCGGTGGGGCGCTGGTGAACCAACCCCTTGGCGACGCCTTCTCGCTGATGACTGCCTTCTGGTACGCGCTCTATTTCCTGGCGATGTCGCGGGGCCGCAAGACCGAAGGTGCTAGTCGCCTGATGTTCTGGGTCAGTGTCGCCGGCGCGCCGATGCTGCTGGTCGCCAGCCTGGGACTAGGGGAACAGCTGGTGCCTGCGAGCCTCGCCGGATGGGCGGCCTGCGTCGGATTGGGCCTAATGCATGTGGCCGGTCAGGGCTCCATCGCCTGGGCCATGGGCCGGCTGCACATGTCGACCGCTTCGGTGGTGGTCTTGGTTCAGCCGGTCGTGGCGGGTCTATTGGGATGGATGCTATTTGCCGAAGCTATCGGGCCTTTGCAGGCGTTGGGTGCCGCTGTCACCTTGGGTGGAGTGGTGTTGGCGCAGTGGTCCTCGCGGCTTAGGTGAGGCTGAGCCCCCAAGCGATCCGCGCCGCTTCAATACCTGCCAGCTTGGCCTGAAAGAGGCTCCAGTCGTCGCGCTCGGTAATGGCCACCCAAATCGCCTCGATCTCGTCGATCAACAGTTCCTCCGGCTCGGCTTGTGCAAAGTAGGGGTCGTCCAGACGCTCGGCTCGCTCCGGCGCGTGCAATGCCAATCGAACTTGGAAGTCGGCGAATTCCGGCTCTGCATAGAGTGCTGCGCGAGGCCCGCTGAGCGCACGGCCACGCCCGCCACAGAACCAATCGAAGAACAGTGGCTCCCAGCGCAGGCGCTCGCCGCCTTCGGACAGCGCCTTGAACGCCGCCTGCACCAGCAGGGCATCATCCTCGGGGCCTAAGGACGCTACGCCCAGCCGCGCTAGCATTGCGGACATCAGTTCGCGGCGATAGGCCGGACCGAACCCGTTCAGCGCCTCGACGAGTGAGTCGGTCTCAGTGACGACGGAAAGGGCACCCGCCAGCTGCTGCAGGTTCCAATGCACCGCCTCGGGCTGGCGACCGAAGCTGTAGAGCCCCTGATGATCGAAATAGGCGGCGGTGAAGTTGGGGTCCGAATAGGGCAGGAACCGATAGGGGCCGTAGTCAAAGCTCTCGCCAGTGAGGTTCATGTTATCTGTGTTGAGCACGCCATGCACGAAGCCGGCGGTCATCCAGCCTGCGGTCATTCGCGCCGCACGCGCCGAAACCTCGGCCAGCAGCGCAGCGGGCCGATCATTAGCGCCCTCTAACTGCGGGTAGTAGTTGGCAATCACATGGTCGACCAGCGCGCTGACCCGCTCGCGGCTTTCGAAATAGGCATGCCGCTGGAATGAGCCGAAGCGGATGTGGCTGTGCGACAGCCGCACCAGCACCGCCGCCCGGGTCGGACTGGGCTCGTCGTTGCGCTCCAACGCCTCGCCCGTCTCGATCAGCGAGAAGGAGCGCGAGGTCGGCACGCCCAAAGCCTCCAACATCGCGGTAGCAAGCACCTCACGCACCCCGCCCTTAAGCGTCAGCCGCCCGTCGCCCGAGCGGGACCAGGGGGTGACGCCTGAGCCCTTGGTCCCCAAATCCAGCAGGCGGTCTGTTCCAAGTTCGCGCATCTGAGCGAAGGTGAAGCCTCGGCCATCGCCCAGGTCCGGGTTGTAGTTGCGGAACTGATGGCCGTGATACCGCTGGGCCAGGGGATGCTCAAAGTTACCCGGCAGGGGCGCGAAACGCCCGAAGTGGGCGATCCACTCGGCGTCGGTCAGGGTGTCCAGGCCGACGCTCGCCGCCGCGCGGTCGTTGCGAAACCGCAGGATCGTCTGTGGGAAATCTGCCGCCGCAACGGGATCGGCGAACTCAGGGCCCAGGGTCGGGAACTGGGGATCGGGGCGATAGGCGGCGGACGTCGGCATGTCCTGCAGCTAGGGCTTCGGACAGGATTGGGCAACGTCGGACACGTCGTCAGCCGGGGTTCCACCCCCGAGCGAGCAACAGAGCGAAGAAGCCGACGACGTAGGCAACGGGCACAAACCAGCCTGCTTTAAGCCATGCAAAGACTGAGCGGCCTTCCGGGTAGAGGGTGGTGAGCGCTACCCCTGCCGAGGATCCGAACCAGACCATCGAGCCGCCGAAGCCGACCGCAAAGGCCAGCAGCGCCCAGTCGTAGCCGCCTTGTTCGAGTGCCAAGGCCGTCAGCGGGATGTTGTCAAACACCGACGACAGGAATCCAAGGCCAAGCGTGCTCTGCCACGTCGGCGTTGGCAGGCCGCTGACCGGCATCAGCGACGCGGCGGCGACCAGCGAGACCAGGAACAGCGCGCCCTTGGCAGCGGGCGCGGCCCGCGACCAGTCCGGCTTGGCGATCAGAGACGTCACAAGCAGAGCGGCCCAGACCGCTAGGCCAAGCCAGGGCGCGATCTCCTCGCCTTCCGTCAGGCCGTTGGCGGCAATGTTGGCGGCGACCGCAGAGACCAGGATAAAGGCCACGATCCCGATCCGCTGCCACTGCAACGGATGGCCGGGTTCGTCATGCGCCGTGATCGGCTGAAAGCGGTGTTGGGCGCGTGCGCCGAACAGCCCGACAACGACGAAGGCCGCTGCTGAAGCGATATAGGCTGGCAATACCGTGAGCGGCGAAATACCGTTCAGCCACATGATCGTGGTGGTGGTGTCGCCGATGACGCTCCCCGCGCCGCCCGCGTTAGCGCTGGCCACGATGGCGGCCAGAAACCCGATGCTGACCTTCCCCTTGTAGACGTGCCTCGCCATCACGCCCCCGATCACGGCAGCGGCGATGTTGTCCAGGAAAGCCGACATCACAAAGACGATCGCCAACAGCGCCAGGCCGCCGATCCAGGTGTCCGGCAAGAGGTTTGGCAGGTGATCCGGTAGGTTCGACTGTTCGAACTGGTTGGACAGCAACTCGAACCCAACCAGCAGCAGCAGCAGGTTGGTCAAGATCACCCACTCATGCTGCAGATGTCGCGCTAGGGCGCTCAGACCAAAGCCGGTCGGAAATCCGCTGACCACGGCCTGATAGATGAGGATCACGCCCAATCCCGCCAGCGCGACTTTCAAAGTATGATTATGGAACAGCGCGACGCCCAGCAGGGTTGCGCCGAACAGATAAAACTCGACTGGCGCACCGAGCAGCGCGGGCGCGGCGACGCCCGGGGCTGCGGCCAGGGCACCCCCGGGCAGGGCGATGAGCGCCAGGACGAGCGGCAAGCATGTCGCGATCCTCATAGAGTTCAACCGACTCTGACGCCCATACCGCCGTCGACGGGCAGGATGGCACCAGTGATGAACTTCGCATCGTCAGAGGCCAGGAACAGCGCCGCATGCGCGGTATCCCAGGCGGTGCCCATCTTGCCGCCGAGCGGCACGCGAGCGTCGCGCTCGGCGCGCACTTCCGCCTGACTGCGGCCGCTGGCGCCGGCGATGCCGGCTACCGCCATCGGCGTATCGATCAGTCCGGGTTGGACGGCATTGCAGCGCACGCCATAGCGGGCCTGGGAAATGGCAACGTGGGCGGTCAACCGGTTCACGCCTGCCTTGGAGATCTCATAGGCAATCTGGATGCCGCCGGCCCTTGCGGCCAGAGACGAGATATTGACGATGGCCCCCGCCTTCTGCTCGCGCATGACCGCCAGCGCCGCCTTGGTCACCAGCCACATGCCCTTGATATTCACCGCCATGATGCGGTCGAACATCGCCTCTTCGACCCGGTGCGCCGGGCCGTCACCGCCGCCGATACCGACATTGTTGACTAGGATGTCGATGCGGCCCAGGCGTGCACTGGCTGTCGCGATGATCTCCGCCACCTCGGCGGCCTTGGTGACATCCGCCTGCATCGCGCAGGCCTCACCGCCCTCTGCAACCACCAAGGCGGCGGTCTCGTCCGCGCGTTCGCCGACCCGGTCGACGCAGAGGATCCGCGCGCCCTCCCGTGCGAAAAGCAGCGCCATGGCCCGACCGTTACCCAGGGTCTCGCCCGGGGTCTGACCGGCACCAACGATGACAGCGGTCTTCCCCGCTAGCCGACCCGACATCTCAGAACCCCTTGAGCTCAGGGTCTAGGGTCTGACCGGCATCGAGTTGGACCCCGAACGAATTCAGGATCATCGAGACCTGAGTGTACTGGCCGGTGGTGAACACCACGTCCATGCATTGCTTCTGCGTGTAGTGTTTGCCCAGCTCAGCCCAGGTGGCATCGGTGATGAACTGGTCCGTGTGAAGCTCGTCAGCCGCCCGCATCAGCACGGCATCGGCGGGACTCCAGCCAGCCCCGGCACCGCGCTTGATGCGTTCGATTTCGTCCGCGCTGAGCCCGGAGTCCAAACCGATGCGGGTGTGCTGGGTGAATTCATAACCCGACTTGCAGAGGAACCCGACCCGCAGGATCACGATCTCGCGCTCACGAGCCGGAAGGTCGTTGCGCCGCGACAGCACATAGCCGCCCCAAGCATTGAACCGCGTCAGCGCCTTGGGCGCATGCGCCAAGGTGCGGAAGATGTTGAGGATGGTGGACCCGAAATCCTTCAGGGCTTCCTTTTGCTCAGGCCCCATCTCGGCATCACTAAGCGGCGCGATGCGCGGCTGACTGAGTCTCATCGTGGCGTTCCTCATGCTTGTTGCTTGGTACTTTAGAGCCCGCTCACCCGCACGCCAGCCGATTTCACCAGAACAGCCGGTGCTGCGAGATTGCGAAGTTGAGCCTTGACCGATTGAGGGCTTGCAGACCCGGCGGACTTGGCGTCCGCTAGGCCCCTGACGCAAGACGCAGGGGCACCTATGACCACCTTCCGACTGAACGGCCGCGAGGTCACCGTGAAAGGTCCTGACGACGCGCCGCTGCTGTGGGCCATTCGTGACGATGTGGGGCTGACTGGCACCAAGTTTGGTTGCGGGATCGGCCAGTGTGGGGCCTGCACCGTGCACATCGATGGCGAGGCAGTGCGATCTTGCCTCACGCCCACGGGAGCCGTGGCTGGCAAGGCGGTCACCACCATCGAGGGTCTGGGCGGCCAGCATCCCCTTCAAGTCGCCTGGATCGAGACGCAGGCACCCCAGTGCGGCTACTGCCAGTCCGGCCAGATCATGCAGGCTGCTGCCCTGCTGAAGGCCAAACCCAAGCCCACCGACGCCGAGATCGAGGCCGCTATGGCGGGCAACCTCTGTCGCTGCATGGCCTATGTCCGCATCAAGAAGGCGATCAAACTGGCCGCAGGAGCCAAGGCATGAGCCTCTCCCTCGATACCCCCGCCCTGAGCCCTGCACCTTCGCGGCGCGGCTTCCTGATCACTGTCACCGCAGCTGGCGCGATGTTCGGCCTGACCTCACCGGCCGGAGCCGCAGAGGGCTTCGCACCCACGATCTGGTACGGCATCGACAAGACCGGGACCGTCACCGTCCACATCATCCGCGCAGAGATGGGTCAACACGTCGGTACCGCCATCGCCCGGATCGTCGCCGATGAGCTGGAGGCCGACTGGTCGAAGGTGAAGATCGACCACGTGGATTCCGACCCGAAATGGGGCCTGATGGTCACCGGCGGAAGTTGGTCAGTCTGGCAGAGCTATCCGCTCTACAGCCAAGCGGGCGCGGCGGGCCGGATCGCGTTGATCGAAGCCGGGGCCAAGCTGCTGGGCGTCCCGCCCAGCGCGTGCGTTGCGCGCAATGGCGCGGTACTCGCGGGCAAGCGCTCCGTGTCGTTCGGCGATATCGTGGCCAAGGGCGACCTCAGCCGCAAATTCACCGACGCCGAACTGGCCAAACTGCCGATGAAGGTGCCTGCTGAGCGTCGGCTGATCGGCAAACCCGCGCGGGCCCGCGACATTCCTGGGAAGACCAATGGCAAGGGGCTCTATGGCCTCGACGCCAAGGTTCCGGGCATAGCCTACGCCCGACCGAAGCTGCCGCCAACCCGTTACGGCTCCAAGGTCACAGCGATTGACGACAGCGCCGCCAAGGCGGTTCCCGGCTACATCCGCGCCATCGCTCTGGAAGACGCGTCAGGCACGGTGCCCGGCTGGGTGATGGTCTATGCCGACAGCTTCGTGGCCGCCGACCGCGCAACTGAGGCCCTGAAAGTCACCTGGAGCACGCCGCCCGCGGACAAAGTCTCCGAGGCCGATCTGCAGGCCCGCGCCCGCGCCCTGATTGCCGACAAGGCGGCCGGCGGTCTGGTGGTTGAGGACACCGGCGTGGACGCAAGTTTCGCCGCCGCGAAATCCACCCTGGAGCGCACCTATACCACCGCCACGGCGCTGCACTTCCCCATGGAGCCGGTGAACGCTCTGGCTTTTGAGAAGGACGGTAAGTTCGAGATCCACACCGGCAACCAGTGGCAGTCGCTGGTGCTGCCTTGGCTGGCTCAGGCGCTGGGGCGCAAGGAGGACACCATCGTCCTTCGCACCTATCTGCTGGGCGGTGGCTTTGGGCGCAGGCTGAACGGTGACTATGCGGTTGGCGCGGCGCTCGCCTCCAAGGCCATCGGCGGCAAGCCGGTGAAAATGGTCATGACCCGCGCCGACGACAGCCGGTTCGACAGTCCGCGCGCGCCGTCCGTCCAGGTGGTCAAAATGGCGTTCGGCGAGGCCGGGCGGGTCACGGCTATGGATCACGCTGCCTGCGCGGGCTGGCCCACCCAGGCCATGGCCCCGTTCTTCATGCCCAAGGGCACAAACGGCGTGGCCTATGATCCGTTTGCGATCAGCGGCGCGAACCATTGGTACAACGTCGGTACCCAGCGGGTGCGGGCGATCGGCAATGACTTGGCGAACCAGACGTTTCGGCCGGGCTGGTTGCGCTCTGTCGGACCCGGCTGGACCAACTGGGCGGTGGAAAGCTTCATGGATGAAGCCGCGCTACAGGCCGGCGTCGATCCCTTGGAGTTCCGCCTGCGGATGCTGGATGCCAGCAGTCGAAACGCCGGCTCGGCGCCCAACGCAGTGGGCGGTGCCAAACGTCAAGCCGCCGTGCTGAAGCGTCTGGCGACTAAGGCAGGTTGGGGCAAGCCCTTGCCCAGGGGCACGGGTCTGGGCCTTGCCACCACCTTCGGCCAGGACCGCGATATGCCGACCTGGACCGCCTGCGCCGCCCGCGTGCGGGTGGACGCGGGGTCCGGCGCAGTGAAGGTCGAGAAGCTGACCCTGGTCGTCGATGCCGGGACCATCATCAGCCCGGACGGCGCGCTGGCCCAGATGGAGGGCGCGGCGCTCTGGGGCCTAAGCCTCGCCCTGCACGAAGGTACGACGTTCGAGAACGGTCAGGTCAAAGACACCAATCTCGATAGCTATACCCCGCTGCGCATGGGCGACGTACCGGACCTGGACATTGAGTTCATACCCTCAACCGAGGCCCCCGTGGGTCTGGGCGAACCGGCGACCACGGTCGTGGCCCCGGCCATCGGCAACGCCATCTTCCGCGCGGTCGGCGCAAGGGTGCGCGACCTGCCGATTCGGCCTCAGGCGGTGAAGGCGGCGATGGAGGGGTTAGGCTAAGAAGGCATCGGCAGAGCTCAACGCCCAGCCACACCCTCCAAGAACAAGCTCCCAAGCGTCTCCGGCAACGCATCGAGGTGGGAGTCGGTGAGGTTGGTCTGGATCGCGAGGACCAGTTTCTGCTGCGGATAGATCAGCAGGATCGAGTTGCCCCCCACTGAACTGCCGGTATGGCGGATCGTCGGCAGGCCGTCGTGATCGGCGCCGATGAACCAGTTCATGCCGTAACCGGTCGGCTTTCCGTCGGCGGTTTTCTGCACGGTGAACAACTGGCGCAGGGTGTCGGCCTTGAGGAAACCCGGCTGCAAATGGGCATTGCCGAACGTCACCAGATCTTCGGGCGTCGTCAGGTAGCCGCCGGACGGGAACTTGTTGCTGTTGTCGGTGAATGGCGCGTTCAGCAACACGCCACGCTCGCCCTTGCCCCAGGACGATTTGCGTAAGTGATAGGTCGGCTTGCCGCCGGTCCGCTCATAGTAGCGGGCGCGCAAGGGGATGATGTCTTCGACGCGGTCAGGGGTGGTCGAGACCATGCCGAGTGGTCCGAACACCAGGGCCTGCATCAGCTCCAGGAACGGCTTGCCGCCGGCGACCTGGGTCATAGCACCTTGCAGATTGGTCCCATTGCTGGAGTAGTTGTACTGCGCGCCCGGCGGGCCGACCAACGGATCGTTCTTGAACACGTCCAGGGTGTCCAGCACGTCGTCATAATGGCGGGTATTGAAGAACTCTGATCCGTCCGGCGGATAGTGGCGAAAGCCGCCGAGATGGCCGGCCAGCATCCGGAAGGTGATCTTGCCCCCCTTGTCGGGGAACGTGGGGATCAGGTCCTGCACGCGGGTGTCGTAGTCGAGCTTGCCCTGGTCATGTAGCACGGCGGCGGCGGCCATGCTCAGCGGCTTGGCGGTCGAGCCGGAGCGGAACCGCGTGGAAGGCGTAACCGGCACACCCTGTTCGACGTCGGCATAGCCGAAGCCTTCTGACCATGCCCTGACGCCATTGATGCTGATCGAAACTGAAAGGCCGGGAATACCTTCGCGGGCCATGTAGGCGGCAATAGCGGCGCGTGCCTGTCGTATCGCCGCGTCGTAGGCTGTCGCGGGAAGAACTGCAGAATAGGGTGCCGCGTGCGAAAGTGCCGGTAGGTTCGCGACCGGCTGAGCGCTCGCCGAAGCCCCGAAGCCAAGGCCGACAGATAATAGAAAGGCCAGGGCTGTACGGTTCATGGTGCGATCCTTTGGAGGGATGGCGCGGGACAGATCGTCGTCACTCGGGTTCAAAGTCGCGCAAACGCGCCACCGCCGCCGCATCTAGGCGCTGCAGCAGCGCCACGACGAGATCGACCGTCTGGTCGAAATCACGCCGATTGATGATGCCGGTGTGGGCGTGGGTATAACGCGTCGGCACCACGAGGTTCACCGTCGGCACGCCGCCATTGCTGCGCTGAATTTCCGCGCTGTCATCGCCGTAGCCTTGGACGAGGTCCAGCTGTAGGGGGATGGCTTTCGCACGGGCGGTATCCTTAACGAATGCAACGAACCGACGGTTCGGGATCGCGCTGGAATCGTAAAGGAAAATGCCTGGCCCACGCCCAAGTGCCGCCTGGGTTTCTTCCGGTTTCGAACCGGGAGCGTCGCCGGACACGCCGGCCTCAAGCGCGATCGCCACATCGGGTTTGACCAGCGCAGCGGAGGTCTCGGCACCGCGAAGCCCAATTTCTTCCTGGACGGTGGCGACGAACACAAGCTGGTTCGGGTGCGGTTGGCCTTTCAATCGGCGCATGGCCTCGATGAGGATGGCACAGCCGACCCGGTCGTCCCAGGCCTTGCCCATGTAGGTCTGCCCGCCGTTCATGACCGCGAAGGGCGAGTCCGGGACCAAAGGATCGCCCGCCGTCACGCCGAGTGCGGCAACCTCTGCGGCACTACCGGCACCCACGTCCAGGAACAGGCTGTCGCGCGGAAACACACGGTTGCGGTCATCGTTCGGCAGGACATGGATATCCCGGATGCCGGTGACCGCGCGGACCGGGCCCTTGGCGCCGATGATGATCCAACGCTGGCCGACCAGCGCCTGGTCGAGCCATCCGCCCAGCATCTGCATGGTCAGGAAGCCGTCTGGCGTCACCCGCCGAACCATACCGCCCAGCTCATCCATGTGGGCGTCGATCATCACCTTCGGCCCGGCGCGCCCTTGCGTGACGATCACCGAACCCAGGCCATCGTAGGTAATTGTGTCGGCCAGCGGACGCATCTCGCGCACCATGACCTTGCGCACGGCCTCCTCGAACCCGGAGGGGCCGGGCGCGTCAACCAGTTCGCGCAGCAGGGCCTGAGTACGATCCTGAGCGAAACTCGGTCCATGCCCCGCAAGCAAAATGAGGGCGGCCAAGGCACCGGCATACTTCGTCATCTGGTCCCCCCAAACGGCGCATCAGTGCGCCGGCACTGGAAATCGAGGGCCGCCGTTGCGGGCGGCCCTCGCGTTCCGTCGACCTTTACTCCGCCGCGACCTTCGGCGCGTAGCCGAGCACGGCCTTGGTTTCCAGGAACTCGTGGAAGGCGAAGTCGCCCCACTCGCGCCCGTTGCCGCTCATCTTATAGCCGCCAAACGGAGCCATCATGTCACCGCCGCCGCCGTTGATCGAGACCTGGCCAGCACGCAGCTTGGACGCCACCTTGCGGGCGGCAACCAAGTCTTCAGCCTGAACGTAAGCGGCTAGGCCGTACTCGGTATCGTTGCCGATTTCGATAGCCTGATCGAGCGTGTCATAGCCGAGGATCGACAGCACGGGGCCGAAGATTTCTTCCTTGGCGATGGTCATCTGATTGTTGACGTTGGCGAACACGGTGGGCTGGACGAAGTAGCCCTTGTCGAGACCCTCCGGACGACCCACGCCGCCGATGACCAGGGTCGCGCCCTCATCGATACCGGCCTGGATCAGCTTTTGGATTTTGTCGAACTGGACGCGGCTAACCACCGGGCCCAGCTGGCTGTTGCCGTTGGGATCACCGACGGTCACCGTCTCAGCCGTGGCCCTCGCAACCGCGATCGCCTCATCCATCCGGCCCTTCGGCACCAACATGCGGGTCGGCGCATTACAGGACTGGCCCGAGTTGGTCATCATCGTGGCAACACCGCGACCCACGCCCTTGGCGAAGGCGCTATCGTCCAGGACGATGTTGGGGCTCTTGCCACCCAGTTCCTGTGCCACGCGCTTGACAGTCGGCGCGGCATTCTTGGCCACTTCAATGCCCGCACGAGTCGAACCCGTAAAGGAGATCATGTCGATGTCAGGATGGCTGGACATCGGCACGCCCACGCCCAGGCCGTCGCCATGGATCATGTTGAACACGCCGGCCGGCACGCCCGCCGCATGCATGATCTCAGCGAAGATCTGGCCGGAGAACGGGGCCACTTCCGAGGGCTTGAGGATCATGGTGCAGCCCGTGGCGATAGCCGGGGCCACCTTGCAGACGATCTGGTTCAGCGGCCAGTTCCAGGGGGTGATGAACGCACAGACGCCGATGGCCTCCTTGACGATCATGGTCGGGCCGCGGTCTTCTTCGAATTTGAAGGTCTTCAGCACTTCGACCGCGGTGGCCAAGTGGCCCATGCCGATCGGCACTTGAGCGCGTTGGGCCAGTGAAGCGGGAGCGCCCATTTCCTCGGTGACGGCGGTGGCTAGGTCGCCGAAACGCTTTTGGTATTCGGCCAGGATGCGGCCCAGAACCTCCAGGCGCTCTTCACGGCTGGTCTGACTCCAGGATGCGAACGCCTTGCGCGCGGCCTTAACGGCTTTGTCGACGTCGGCGGCGGATCCCAGGGCGATCTTGCCGCAGACGGCTTCAGTTGCTGGGTTTTCGACGTCCAGCGTCTTCAGCTCTGCAGGATCGACCCACGCTCCGTCGATATAGAATTTGAGGTATTCGCGCATGACGTCCTCCTAGCCTTGTTTCTTTGAGTGGCTGACGGAGCCATCCGCCCCGATCTTCAGGCAATCATTTAAGTTGTCAGCGTTCAGGGGGGAAGCCCCCGCGCCACGTAAGCTGCAATGAACATGGGCGCATCCCGCGACATGCGGATGACAGGCGCCTTGCGAGGCCCCTCCGGCATCGGTAAAGCCAGTTCGAACCGAGCCCCTGGAGACAACATGTACGGAATCGCCGCGATCGCCGCCTTCCTTGTCGTGATGCTGGCCCTGAACTGGCTCGATTTCGGGCGGCTCGACTAGCCGGACCGTCGAATGTCCAGCCGCGGCTCAGCATTGGTGACGGGCGGCGGGCGGCGGATCGGTCGGGTGCTGGCGGCCACCGCGGCCGAGGCTGGCTACGACGTGGCGCTGCACGTGCGCGCCATGGACGACGCCGTCGAGGCTGCGGCGGGCGAGGTCCGCGCCTACGGTCGCAAGGCGACCATCCTCACCTGCGACTTACGCATGGAAGCCGCCACGGTTGCCCTGATTGGCGAGGCGGAGGCCGAATTGGGGCCCGTTACCCTGCTGGTGAACTGCGCAAGCGTGTTCGAGCACGATGTCTTCGCGGACATGAACCGCGCCTCGTGGGACCTGCACATAGAAACCAACCTGCGCGCGCCACTGGTCCTGGCCCAGGTCTTCGCCCGGCGGCTGCCCGCAGACCGCGAGGGCTTGATCGTGAACCTGGTGGACCAGCGGGTCCTGAGTCCGAAGCCGGAATTCTTCACCTACGCGCTCAGCAAGTCTGCCCTGTGGGACGCCACCCGGATGATGGCGCAGGCCCTGGCGCCTCGCATCCGGGTCAACGCCATCGGCCCGGGCCCCGTGCTGCAATCTATTCACCAGGACGCAGCTGCCTTTGCCGCCGAGGCCCAAGCCACCCTGCTGCAACGCCCCGCCTCGCCCGCGCAGATCGGCGCGGCGCTGCGCTACCTGATCGATGCCGTCGCCGTCACCGGCCAGATGATCGCCGTGGACTCAGGACAGCACCTGTCATGAGCGGCACGGTGGTGGTGAGTTCCAAAGTCTTCGTCACCGGGGTCAAAGTGCAGGCGCAGATCGGCGTCTATCGTCACGAGATCGGCCGCGTGCAGCCTCTGATCATCGATGTCGCGTTGGACGTGCCCACCGACGCCTCCGATCAACTGGCCGACACCTTAAACTATGAAACGATCCTCCAGGCGGCCCAGGCGGTGGCGGCCAGCGGCCATATCGCCCTGGTCGAAACCTTCGCGCACCGACTGGCGGAGTTGTGCCTCGCTGATCCGCGGGTCACCCGAGCGCGGGTTCGGGTGGAGAAGCCGTTGGCGCTGGCACCTGACGCCGTCGCCGCCGGGATCGAAATCGAGTTGGCGCGGGGGTGAGCAATTTGTAACCCGCCGGCATCTTTCCGTTTGGGATGTCCGGGGCCATCTTGAAGCGGCCCGATCATGGGCGCTGGAGGACGAAGGACGGCCATGAGCGAGATCTACACGACCGAAGACAAGACCATGCCAGCGGTCTGTTACGCGCTCTACCTCCTGGCCTTCGCCACCGGGATTACGGCCGTCATCGGTCTGGTTATCGCCTACGCCCAACGCAACGCGGCCGGCCCCGACATGCGAAGCCATTACACGTTCTTGATCCGCACCTTCTGGATTGGTCTGTTGCTGATGGTGGTCGGCGGCATCGTCGGCGGGATCGTCTTCGCGATTGGCGCAGTCCTGACCGTAATCCTGATCGGCTTTCCGATCATGGCCCTGGCGGGTTTGATCTGGGCGTCGACTGCGGTCTGGTTTGGCGTGCGCTGTATCCTAGGCCTAGTCTACCTCAGCCGCGGCGAAGGCTATCCCAGACCATTCGCGGTGCTGGCCTAGGCCGCCACGAGTTCGCGCCGCACCAACCGCGCGTAGTCGTCCATCAGGCCCAGCGATACGGCGGCCGGCGTGAAACTGTACTCACCGATCAGCGATACCGGCGTGACTTCGGCGGCGGTGCCGACCACGAAGCACTCGGTGAAACCCGCAAGCTCCTCGGGGCGGATATGGCGTTCGACGACCGTCACGCCCTTGTCACGCGCCAGTCGGATCACGGTCTGGCGCGTGATGCCATTGAGGAAGCAGTCCGGCGTGGGCGTATGGATCACCCCATCCTGGACAAAGAAAACATTCGAACCCGTGCTCTCGGCGACATAGCCGCGATAGTCGAGCATCATCGCATCGGTGAACCCGTCCTTCTCAGCGGCGTGCTTGGAGATCGTACAGATCATGTAGAGGCCGGTGGCCTTGGCATGGACCGGCTCGGTCTCCGGCGATGGGCGCTTGTACTTCGCCCAGCACATCCGAATGCCCTTGGCCCGTTCGGCAGGCGAGAAATAGCTGGGCCAATCCCAGACGGCGATGGCCACGTGGATCTTGGTGTCCTGGGCCGACACCCCAATCATCTCTGAACCGCGCCAGGCGATGGGTCGCACATAGGCGTCAGCCAAGCCGTTCTTGGCGCAGGTGTCGCGGCAGGCCTGATCGATCTCAGCCACGGAGTAGGGAATTTCGAAATCGAGCATCTCGGCGGACTTGAACAACCGCTCAGTGTGGGCAGTCAGCGCGAAGATTTCGCCGCCGTACATACGCTCACCCTCGAACACGGCGGAGGCGTAGTGCAGGCCATGGGTCAAGACATGAACTTTCGCATCGCGCCAGGCCACGAATTGACCGTCCATCCAGATCCATCCGTCGCGATCATCGAAGGGCACAATAGACATCTGGGGGAGCCTCACGTTTGGAGGCTCCCTTCAATCGTTCCGTCGCGGTGACGTCAAACAAATTGGGCACCGTAGGCTTGGCTCGGCCTAGAGTATGTGATGTTCAGTCCTAGAGTCCGCCCCTGCCGAAAGGTCGCACGGCCATGAGCCTCGCGGATATACCGCCCCGCAGCCGTCACCTGTTGGTGGTCGATGATGACGACCGCATCCGCGACCTGCTCAAGGCCTATCTGACCCGCGCGGGGTTTCGAGTCACCGGCGCATCCGGCGGCGATCCGGCCCGGCGGCTGTTGGCGACCTTGGATTTCGACCTGGCGGTATTTGACGTGATGATGCCGGGGGAGGACGGCTTCTCGCTGACCCGCTGGCTGCGCGAGCAGCGCGGCGCCCAGGGCAAGACACCAGTCCTGATGCTGACGGCGCTTGGAACACCCAGCGATCGGATTGAGGGCCTAAAGCTGGGTGCTGACGACTATCTCAGCAAACCCTTCGAGCCGGAGGAACTATTGCTGCGCATCGAGGCGATCCTGCGGCGCGCCCGAGATCGCCCTCAGCAAGGCGGTGTACTGTCGCTGGGGCGCTGTAGGTTTGATCCGGATCGGGGGGAGTTGCTCAACGCGGGCGAGCCCGTCCGTCTGACCGAAGCCGAGGTCGCCCTACTGCGTCACCTGGCGCGCACGCCGCACGAGGCCGTTGATCGATTGGAATTGGCCAGGGATACCGTCGATCCCTCGGGTCGAGCGGTCGATGTCCAGGTCACCCGGCTGCGGCGCAAAATCGAAGAGGACCCTAAGACCCCGCGCTATCTACAAACGGTGCGCGGGGTCGGCTATCGTCTGGCGCCTGACTGATGGGTCGGATGTCGCTCCTACCCTGCGCGCCCTCACCCCAATGGGACGGGTCGCGGCTTTGAAGCTCCCCTCCTCGAAGCGGGTCTTTTTCCGGTGGCTCAAACGGAGCCTGCCCAGCACGCTGTGGGGCCGCTCACTCTTGATCATCGTGCTGCCGATTGCGGTCATGCAGATTGCCGTGACCTATATCTTTTTCGACGCCCACTGGAAGACAGTTACGGCGCGCCTCTCCGAAGGCCTTGCAGGCGACATCGCCTGGGCAGTCGAAAGCTACAAGGATGATCCAAGTCCGGACAGCTTCGCCCGAATATCCCATCGCGCCGAAGATTCCATGAACTTGTCGATCGCCCTGCAGTCTGATCGCAAGCTGCCGGCGCGCCGGCGCGATCCGCCAGTCCTGATCGAGCCGTTCTTCGCCCCGATTGATCGGTCGCTGGACCGAGCGCTGTCGGACCGTTTGGACACGCCCTATTGGTTCGACACCACCCGCTATCCTGCCTACGTCGATATCCGGGTGGATGTCCCGGGGGGCGTCATGCGGGTGCTGGCACCTCGCGAACGGGCCTTCGCGACGCAAGGCCACATCTTCGTCCTGTGGATGACTGTGGCGACGGTTCTGCTGACCACAATCGCGATCCTGTTTATCCGCAATCAGGTGCGCGCTATCGAGCGCTTGGCCAACGCGGCGGAGGCGTTCGGGCGCGGCGGCGAGGTGGTGGCCTTCAAGCCCCATGGTGCACGCGAGGTGCGGCGGGCGGCGACGGCGTTCCTGGACATGCGCGGCCGCATTCAGCGCCACATTGAACAGCGCACGACCCTGTTGGCCTCGGTGAGCCATGATCTGCGTACGCCCCTGACCCGACTGAAACTCGGCCTGGCCCTGGCCGCCCCCGACGATCAGACCGAAGACATGAAGCGCGACCTCGCCGACATGGAGCATATGATCGATGAGTATCTGGACTTCGCGCGTGGTGAAGGCGGCGAGGGCGCAGAGGTGATCCGGCTTCGTCCCTTGCTAGATGCAGTCAGCATCGGGGCTTCGCGGCTTGGTGCAACGGTTCGGGTAAACGTGGCCGATGACCTGACCGCGACCGCGCGTGCCGGCGCCTTGAGACGCGCGCTCTCCAACTTGGTGATGAATGCAGCAGCACACGGTCAATCTGTGGAGCTCTCCGCCGGCCACACTCCGACCGGCGGCTTGGAGATTGTCGTTGACGACGACGGGCCCGGTATCCCGCCGGATCGCTATGAAGAAGCGTTCAAGGCCTTTGCAAGGCTGGACGACAGCCGCAATCAGAACATCAAGGGCGTGGGCTTGGGTCTTGCCATCGCTCGCGACGTCGCCCGTGGCCATGGCGGCGATATCGTGTTGGGCGCTTCGCCGCTTGGCGGGCTCCGGGCGACGATGCGGTTACCGAGTTGACGGCGATGACAGGATTTCGATCTGATCATTCAACTTGATCGAGGCAAGCTTCAGCTGCCCAGTTCCTTTGACCGACGCATCGCCGCGCTGATCGCATTGTGCAATAGCGAGGGTAGACCGTCCTCGGCCAACAGGACATCCAAGGCCGCCTGCGTGGTGCCGCCCGGTGAGGTGACCTGACGACGCAGTTCCGCCGGATCCTGTCCGCTTGACGCCAGCAGCGCCGCTGCGCCAGTCAGGGTGGACCGCGCCAAGTGTGCGGCCTGACCCTTTGACAGTCCGGCAGCAATGCCCGCCGTCTCCAAGGCTTCGATAAAGGCATAGAGATAGGCTGGCGCAGATCCCGAGACGGCCGTCGCGGCATGCATCAAAGTCTCTTCGACGAGATCTACCACCGTCCCAAGCGGCTCAAACAGCGCGCGGGCCTCGGCGCGCGCCATGGGCGTTTCAGCAAACACGCTGGCGGTCCCTTGACCGATCGCCACCGCCGTCGTCGGCATCACACGCGCAACGGCGCGATCGCCAAACGCTTTGGCGATGTCGCTAGAATTCACGCCAGCGGCGATGGAGATAATCACAGCGTCGGGGGCCAGCGCGTCCGACACCTCGGCGGCAACGTCCCGCCATAGCTGCGGTTTGACAGCCAACACCACCGTCCGCGCCCGCGCCAGCTCGGACGTCGGTGGGTTTAGTACTGCACCGGCCTCCTGCACGGCGAGCGCCATGGGTCCGGGATGGGGGTCGCGGAGGATCAGGTCGGTGGGCTGAACGGCACCAATACGAAGCCATCCCTCGATCATAGCCCCGCCCATGCGCCCGGCGCCCAGCATAAGGATCGGCGTGTTCATGAGTTTGAGTTTAGCGACGGCGGCGCCCGCACGCTAGCTGTAGCCCAAGGCCGATCAGGCTTCGCCGACCGTCTCGAACATGCAGGCCGCAATAGCCTCCTGGGGAGTCTTGGCACCGCGCAGAAGGAAGTCAAACGCCGGGAAGAACCGATCGGCGGCCTCGACAGCGACATCGATCATCGCGGCGGCCTGGGCCAAGCTCGGCTGTTCATTGGTCATCAGCGCCATGCCGTTCCGGAAGATGATCTCGCCTTCGTCCCAAAGTTCGAAGTGGCCAAGCCAAACCCTGGGATTGATCGTGGCGATCAGATCCTGAGCCGTGGGTCTCTGGTCGAGCGGCACCGCTAGGTCCATGGACAGGCAAAGTTGAAGTGTGTCGCCTTCGGGACGCCAGGCGAACCAGAGCTCGTAGTCTTTCCAGTCACCGGCAAGCGAGAAGGCTAGGTCGCCATCATCAGTTCGGTCGAACGGCAAATTCTCCGCCGTCAGCACATGTTCGACAACGTCCAACGGGTCGTTGGTTAGAATGACGGTGTCCTCGAGCTGTGATGTATCCATCACGACGCCTTTCGACTCGGACGGGGAGCAGGACGCCGCCCCCGAATCGCCCGCAAAGCCGACCCTAAACCGTTTCCGAGCAAGGGTGTCACCGAGTTCTTGTGAGAGGCGAACAGTGCTCGCCTGAGGTGCGTTGTCATCCGGCGGACTTCGCGGCCTTCTTCGGCTTCGCGGTGGCCTTCAAGGTCTCGATCTCCTGGCGCAGAGCGGCGATTTCGGCCTTGAGGGCCTCGTGATCCTCACGCCGCACGAGGTCCATTTCGGCGACCACACGATCAGCTTGGCTGCGAAGGGCGGCCTTGGCCTCGTCGCCGGCGGCCTGAGCCATGCCCATGGCGGCGGTGGTCAGCTTGGCGATCTCATCAAGGATGGGGTTCTGGGTCTGCATCTCATTGTCTTTCGGGCCCGTGGGCCGTTCCAGCCCTCTATATGGAGGTTCAGGGGATGAAAGCGAAGCCCTTCTCCGATACACCGACCTGACGAACCCCCCGACATGCCTCGGAGTCGCCCCCGTGCCCTTCCCCGAAATCGAACCCATCGTCCATATCGGGTCCTTCGCACTGCAACTCGGACCCCTGGCGATCCGCTGGTATGCGTTGGCCTATGTTGGCGGGATCCTGATCGGCTGGCGCTATGCCAGCGGACTGCTGCGCAATACCGCGCTTTGGACCCACCGCCCCGCGCCGTTCACACCGGAACAGATGGATGATCTGATCCTGTGGATCGTGGTTGGGATCATCGGCGGCGGGCGCATCGGCCATGTAATCTTTTACACGCCCAGCATGATCTGGACCGACCCGCTCGGCATCCTGCGCACCTGGGAAGGTGGGATGAGTTTCCATGGCGGGGTGATCGGTGTGGCCGTTGCCATGGTTGGCTATGCTTGGCGCAACAAGCTCGACCTGCTCAGGATCGCGGACGTGATCGTCCCGGCCTACCCGATCGGCCACTTCCTGGGCCGCATCGCCAACTTCATCAACGGCGAGCTCTGGGGCCGTCCAACCGACCTGCCCTGGGGGTTCGTGTTCTGCAACCCGGTCGTGGAGCGAACCTATGGCGGCTGCCCTGCGGGCCTAGTTCCACGTCATCCCAGCCAACTCTATGAGGCGGTGTTTGAAGGCCTGATCCTGTTCCTGATCCTGCGCTGGGCGACCCACGGGGCCAAGCTGGGCAACCGACGCGGCGTGGTGGCTGGGATTTTCCTGCTGTTCTACTCGGTGTTCAGGACGGCCATTGAGACCGTGCGTGAGCCCGACGCCGGGATGCCGAACTTCCCGCTGGGCGTGACCATGGGTATGATC
>JAYTWT010000017.1:0-2122 GCA_043743295.1 Alphaproteobacteria bacterium
GCCAGGATGGTGATCCCTCGCTCGCGCTCCTGGTCGTTGGAATCCATGGCGCGCTCGGCGTGCGCCTCATTGGCTCGGAAGATGCCAGACTGAGCCAACAGCTGGTCCACCAGCGTGGTTTTGCCGTGGTCGACGTGGGCGATAATGGCGATATTACGGAGCGACATGATGCGGGCAGTCTCTTTCAGAAGGGCGCGCTTGTAGGGGAAGGCGAAGACAATCGCCACCCTGTTGTGCGGCGCACCTAAAGGCGATCGTAAGGCCCCAAAGGCCGTTTGTTGAAATCACTGCGGAAAATGGACTATCCGAATTGAAACAGCGAAATATTGTCCATGCCAGTTGCCCAACCTCTTGCGCTGCGTGCACCGCACCCCAGATGAACGTCACGAAGCGTCTATGACGCCTCTGCCCTATCGGGCGTTTCCTCCCCATAAGACTTCTCGACGCCTTCGGGCGTCGTTTTTTTGGGACGTGCCTTGCGCGGTGCGCCAGACCCTTACCGCTTCAGCGCTGACCAGTCCGCTCTGGCAAGGGTCATCGTTAGCGCTTCGATGTGACCGCGCAGCTGCTCGAAGCCCGCCGTGAGGGTCAGGGTCGCCTCGTCGAGGTAGAGCGCGCGGTTGATCTCGATCTGTAGCGCATGAACCCGCCTGTGCGGTTTGCCGTAGTGCTCGGTGGTGTAGCCGCCAGCATAGGGGGCGTTGCGGGTGACGCGATAACCCTGGGTTTCCAGCTCGCGCTCGACGCGGTTGGGCAGGACAGCCGCACAGGCGGCGGCGAAGCGGTCGCCCAACACGATGTCGCTGGGCCGATCCCGCGCTCCGGCCTTGGCCGCGGCGGATGGCATGGAGTGCCAGTCCACCAGGATCGCAAAACCGTGGGCGGCCTGCGCCTCAGCGATCAGGCTGTTCAGCGCCGCATGATACGGTCTGTGGGTACCGTCGATGCGGGCCTGTGCCTCGGCGTAGAGTAACTTGCGATGATAGATCTCCTGGCCTTCAGCGACCACGCGGGCAATCGCGCCGAGGCCTGCCGCGACACGCGCCGTGCGCGAGCGAGCATGGACCGGTAGTTCGTCGGCGAACATGCTCGCATCAAGCTCAAACGGTTCGCGATTTAGGTCGATATAGGCGCGGGCGTAGTTCGCGGTGATCAGGGCTGCGCCCTGGTCGGGCGCTGCGGCGATCAGGTCGTCCACGAAGGCGTCCTCAGAGCGTCGGATGCTGATCGCATCCAGGGCGGCCGCGGCCATCATGTCGTCTGGATAGTGGCGTCCGGAATGGGGCGAGGCGAAGACCAGCGGCGTCGGCGGTGGCGCGCCAGCGGGCCCGGCCCGACATACGCGAAAAGCCGCCAGTGGTGCGGCAGGGTCCAGGGCGAGCGAATCGCTGTCGAGCTGGGTGGGAGCCGCATCCATTACGACCATAGAGCGCAGGGACGCAGCGCGGCGTCAAACAGCCCCTTCATCGCGCCTTTACCCTTGAAGGATTAAGCTCAGAGCTCAATCGAATAGGCCCAATGTCCCGTATCCTGCTTGCCGAAGATGACGATTCCCTGCGCGGCTTCCTGGCCCGAGCGCTGGAACGCGCCGGTCATCAAGTGACGGCGTGCGCCGACGGCGAAGAGGCGGTGACTTTTCTCGACGAGAGCTGGGACCTGCTGCTGACCGATATTGTCATGCCGGGCCTCGATGGCATCGAGGTGGCACGTCAGGCTGCCGCCCGGCACCCTGGCCTGAGGATCATGTTCATCACCGGCTTCGCCGCTGTGGCCCTAGCGGCAGGCGACCAAGCGCCAGCCGGCGCCAAAGTGCTGTCCAAGCCAATCCACCTGCGTGAGATCGTCACCGAGGTCGAGCGAATGATCGCGGCCTAGTTGGACAGGGTCGTAGGTCGCGAAACCTGACTTGCTAAGGCCGGGACCCCTCTGTATATCCCCGCCTTCCCCGAGACTGGATGCGTAGCTCAGCGGGAGAGCACCTCGTTGACATCGAGGGGGTCACAGGTTCGATCCCTGTCGCGTCCACCATCGTTTTTCCCGCAGAACGTGCCGGATCGATCAGGCCGTGTCAGCGGGCGGCGCCGGTGATTTCCTTGATCATGGCTTGCACCGGGGCCTTGCC
>JAYTWT010000018.1:0-3001 GCA_043743295.1 Alphaproteobacteria bacterium
CCATGCGTCAGGCGAGCTTACGGAAGGGGAAGTTATATGTCACCGCAGGGCTGTACTCGCCTGCAAGGCAGACATGGGTGGTGATCCGGCCGTTTTGACACATCAAAAGTTGGAAGCCTGGGGGCTCCTCCACCAGGATTTCTCGCCCATCGGGCACGTGCATGTCCACTGAGGAGAGGTCCAGGGTCAGCTGAATGGAGGTTGCTGGTGCCGAGGCGACGATATGGCCGGCAAAGAGGCCGGTGAAAGCTCGGTGAATGTGACCACAGACCATAACCTGCACTTGGTCACGCCCCTTAACGACCGCGGCCAGGCGTTGCAGCCAGGGTGAGTTCGGATCTGGATCCATCCACTGAATACCGCTGGGGATTGGTGGGTGGTGCAGGATGATCGCCGTTGGCTGGTCCGGCCTCTCGTCAAGGGCGGCACTAAGCCAGGCGGCGCGCACTTCGTCGTAGTCGCCGTGGTTTTCACCCTCAAGCGTGTCGCAGACCACCATACGCATGGGGCCGAAATCAACCACGTACTGGAGATAGCCATTGGCATCAGTCTGGGCACCCGGTCCGGAAAATACCTCCAGGAACGGCGCGCGCAGGTCATGATTTCCGAGGGCGTAGTAGACCGGAATTTCAGAGTCAGCCATCAGCCGGTGGAGTTCAAGATACTCACCGACCTCGCCACGATCGACTAAGTCACCGCTGGCAACAATAGCTGTCGGACGGGGGCGCAGGCCGTGAATCGTCTTCATCACCTGGCGCAAACGATCCTCGTTCCGCTTTTGGTTAAGCGGATCCTTGTCGGTCGTAATGTGCAGATCGGTGATCTGAGCTATGGTTAGCAACTAGCCGCCTCCCCAAAGCAGCGTGTACGGTCTAATTATGATACGCACGCTTAACGCCGGCGGATGACGAGGTTGCGAATTTCTGTCATGTCCTCCATGGCGAAGCGGACACCTTCCCGACCGAGACCGGAATCCTTCACCCCGCCATAGGGCATGTTGTCGACACGATAGCTGGGAACGTCGCCGATGACGACACCCCCGACATCGAGGTGATCCCAGGCGTCCAGCATCTTATAGAGGTCGCGAGTGAAGACGCCGGTTTGCAGGCCGAACTTGCTATCATTCACCTCAGCCAGTGCGGCCTTGAAGTCGGTGAATTTTGAGAGGATTGCCACCGGACCGAAGGCTTCCTCGGCATAGAGCGCTGCACTGCGGCTCACGCCTTCCAGCAAGGTGGCTTCCAACATCGCGCCCTCGCGTTTGCCACCCACCAACAGCTTGGCGCCGTCGGAGACCGCGGCTTGGATCCAACTGTCGAGGCGGGCGGCCTCCTTCACGTCGATCATCGGGCCGACGAAGGTGTCTTCGTTGTGCGGATCGCCGGCGATCAAGGTCTGGTCTTGGCCACCAGACGGTCGCGCAGTTCGTCATAGATCGACGCGTGGATGATGATCCGCTGCACGCCGATGCAGGACTGTCCGGACTGATAGAAGGCACCGAAAATGATCCGCTCGACGGCGTCGTCCAGGTCCGTGTCGGCGTCGACGATGACCGCCGCGTTGCCGCCCAGTTCCAGGACCACCTTCTTCTTGCCGGCCTTGGCCTTGAGGTCCCAGCCGACACCGGGCGAGCCGGTGAAGCTGAGCAGTTTCAGCCGTTCATCCGTCGTGAAAAGGTCCGCCCCGTCGCGGGCGGCCGGAAGAATCGAGAACGCGCCTTTAGGCAGATCCGTCTCGGCCAGGACTTCGCCGATGATGATCGCGCCCAGCGGTGTGCGGGAGGCCGGCTTCATCACGAAGGGGCAACCGACAGCGATGGCCGGCGCGATCTTGTGCGCCGCCAGGTTCAGTGGGAAATTGAACGGCGAGATGAACGAGCAGGGGCCAATCGGCACCCGCTTCCACATGCCCTGATAACCCCGCGCCCGCGGTGAGATGTCCAAAGGCTGGACCTCACCGGTCATCCGGACCGACTCCTCGGCGGCGATGCGGAACGTGTCGATCAGCCGACCGACCTCGCCCCGGCTGTCACGGATCGGCTTTCCGGCTTCGATACAGAGCGCATAGGCCAGTTCGTCGAACCGCTCGGTGAAACGGTTCACGCAGTGCTGCAACACCGCCTGGCGTTCATACGATGCCATCCGCGCCATCGGCTCGGCAGCCTCGACAGTGGCGGCGATGCCCGCGTCGATGATCTTGGCATCGGCGAGGGCAACGCGCGTGGCCACCTTGCCGGTGTATTTGTCCGTGACCTCAAGATCGAGGTTCGGAGTCTGCGCCTCATTCGCCAGATAGAGCGGATAGGCGTCTTTCAATGCGGCCATGTCGCGTGTTCCCCGAGAGCGGCCTAGACCGCCGCGCTCAGTTCCTTGATCTGCTTGTTGAGGATCAGGTCGTTGTCTGAATAGTCGACAGCACAATCGATCAGATTGACACCGGGCGTATCCAGACATTTGCGCAGGATGCCCGGCAGTTCCGCCGCGCTGCCGACGCGGTAGCCGTTGGCACCGTAGGATTCAGCGTACTTCACGAAATCTGGGTTGCCGTAGGTAAGGCCCCAGTCCTTGAAGCCCATGTTGGCTTGCTTCCAACGGATCATGCCATAGCTGTTGTCGTTGAGGATCAGCACGGTGATGTTGAGCTTCAGGCGGACGGCCGTTTCCATCTCCTGGCTGTTCATCATGAAGCCGCCGTCGCCGCAGATCGCCATGACCTTGCGGTCCGGGTAGACCATGTTCGACGCCATGGCTGACGGCAGGCCCGCGCCCATAGTGGCGAGCGCGTTGTCCAGCAAGACCGTGTTCGGCATCCGCGCGGTATAGTTGCGCGCGAACCAGATTTTATAGACCCCGTTGTCCAGGCAGATGATGCCGTTCTCCGGGATGGCCTTGCGGACCTGGGAGACTGCGTACTGCGGATAAATCGGGAAGCGCATGTCGCCTTCCGAGGCCTTGGTGTGGGCCACCTCGGCGTCGCGGGCCGCGTGCATGGCCTTAAAGTC
>JAYTWT010000019.1:0-1621 GCA_043743295.1 Alphaproteobacteria bacterium
CCTGATCCCCTGTCTCGACGTCAAGGATGGTCGGGTGGTGAAGGGCGTTCAGTTCGTCAATCTGGTGGACGCGGGCGATCCCGTCGAACAGGCCCAGGCTTATGACGCCGCTGGCGCTGACGAGCTGATGTTCCTGGACATCACCGCCAGCCATGAGAACCGCGACACCATCCTGGACGTTGTCGCCCGCACGGCGGACGTCTGCTTCATGCCGCTGTCGGTGGGTGGTGGGATCCGCAAGGTGGAGGACGCGCGCCGCCTGTTGCTGGCCGGTGCCGACAAGATCTCGATCATGACCGCCGCCGTGATGGACCGGAGTGTGGTCAGCGGCTGCGCCGACGCGTTCGGCAGTCAGGCCGTGGTAGTCTCCGTCGACGCAAAACGTGTGGGGACACGCTGGGAAGTCTTCACCCATGGCGGGCGCAATTCGACGGGGCTCGACGCCGTGGACTACGCCGTTGAAGTGGTCGCCAAGGGCGCAGGCGAAATCCTGCTGACCTCGATGGACCGCGACGGGGCCAAGATCGGCTATGACCTGGAGCTGGTGCGGGCGGTCAGTTCCGCCGTATCCGTGCCGGTGATCGCATCCGGCGGCGCGGGCAATACCCGCCACCTGATCGAGGGCGTCCAGGCCGGTGCCGACGCCGTGCTGGCCGCCTCCATCTTCCACTTTGGCGAAGTGACCATCGGTGAGGCCAAGCGCGCCATGGCCGCCGCCGGGGTGCCGGTCCGCTTGACGGAGTTTGCCTGAATGTCCCGCTTCGCCGACACGATCACGCGCCTCGCCGCGACCATCGAAAGCCGCAAGGGCGGTGATCAAGGCGTGTCCTACACCGCGCAATTGCTGGCCGACCTGAACCGCGCCGCCAAGAAGCTGGGCGAGGAAGCCGTCGAGACGGTCATTGCCGCCGCGCAAAGTGACCGTGAGGCTCTGACCGCCGAGAGTGCGGATTTGATCTACCACTGGCTGGTGGTGATCGCGGCGGCGGGTGTCAGCCTGGACGAGGTGGCGGAAAAGCTGGAGGCCCGGGAGGGAACGTCTGGGTTGGCCGAGAAGGCGGGGCGGAAGGGGTAGGGGCCCGCGCGACAGGCGGCGCATTCCGCAGGGTGGCGACCGGTTGTTACTGCGAGGCCGGGGCGGGCGGAACACCGTACACGTTGAAGCCTAAACTCACACCTAAAGAGCCGAGCCTTACAAGCAGGGCTGGGGGCAGCACCTCACCGGTATCGCCGCTGGGATACCAACGGGCGAAAAGTTCGATGGAGCCACCCTGCTCAAGGACCAGGCCCACTGCATCGCGCTGACGTTCGAGCAACTCCACGGCGTGCGTAAGGCATTCCTCCAATGTCCCGTTTTCCTGGGAGCCAAGTTCGATGAGGCATCGACTGGTGACATGTGTGCCGCTCAACCGATGACCGCTGGGGGTCACAATAGGCTCACCCGCTTTAGAGTTATGGCGAGGCGTCCGACCAAAGGCCGCAGCAAAATCGGTAAGGTCGGCGGTGTTGTGGAGCGCTACCACGTACACAGTGAAATCGAAGAGGCCGAGCATTTCACCCTCACTCAAGTTGCCGCGCGAACACCATTCTCCGAGCGCATAATTTACCAGAGGAACTTCCC
>JAYTWT010000020.1:0-3292 GCA_043743295.1 Alphaproteobacteria bacterium
CCCAGGGTCTTGGCAAACAGTTCGACGCCCATGAAGCGGCTCTTCTCCCACTTACCGGCCTGGGTGGAGGCGTCGGCGGCGGGCATCTGGCGGGCCAGGGCGAACATCATCGCGATGGCATGCTCGGCCGTGGTGATCGAGTTGCCGAACGGGGTGTTCATCACCACGACGCCAGCGGCGGTAGCGGCAGGGATGTCGATATTGTCAACGCCGATCCCGGCGCGGCCGATCACCTTCAGGTTCTTGGCGGCAGCAATGACGTCCTTGTTGGGCTTGGTGTCCGAGCGGACCACCAGTCCGTCATAGTCGGCGATCACGGCGATCAGCTCGTCTTTGGACAGGCCGGTCTTGATATCAACGTCGACGCCGCGCTGGCGGAAGATATCGACGGCGGCGGGGCTGAGGCTGTCAGCAATGAGAACGCGGGGCATTGGGTTTCTCCGGCTCCCCTCCCCCTTGCGGGGAGGGGCTGGGGGTGGGGGTGTTTGCGGAGAGGCGGTGTTTCACCCCCATCCCCGACCCTTCCCCGCAGAGGGGGAAGGGAGACTTGAAATCAGGCGGCTTGGAGGTCTTGGATGACCGAGGCGAACGCCCAATCGAGCCAAGGCGTCAGGGCGTCGACGTCGGACGTCTCCACCGTGGCACCGCACCAGATCCGAAGACCCGGAGGCGCGTCACGATAGCCACCAATGTCGAGGGCAACGCCCTCTTTCTCGAGTAGGTTGGCAATCTTCTTCGCGACGTCACTCTGGGCCTCTGCCGACAGGCTGGCAACGCGGGCGTCAACGACCTTCAGACAAACCGAAGTGTTGGACCGGAGCGCCGCATCTTCCGCCAGAAACGCTACCCAAGGAGTCTTGGCGGCCCAGGCTTCCAGGACCGCCAGATTCGCGTCGGCCCGGCGCTGCATCTCGGCAAGCCCACCGATCCGCGAGGCCCAGGAAAGGGCGTCAAGGGCGTCTTCGACACAGAGCATCGAAGGCGTGTTGATGGTCGCGCCTTCAAAGATCTCCGCATTGACCTTGCCAGCCTTGGTCATGCGGAACAGCTTAGGCATCGGCCAGGGCGGGCTATAGCTTTCCAGTCGAGCAACCGCACGCGGGCCGAGGATCAGCACCCCGTGCGCGCCCTCACCCCCCAGCGCCTTCTGCCAGGAGAAGGTAACCACATCGAGCTTGGCCCAATCGAGTTGTTGGGCGAAAGCGGCGCTGGTCGCATCGCAGATGGTGATGCCGGTTCTATCGGCGGAAATGAAGTCGGCGTTGGGCACACGAACACCTGAAGTCGTGCCGTTCCAGGTGAACACCAGGTCGGAATCCGGGCTGACTTTGGTGAGGTCCGGCAGTTGGCCGTAGGGCGCGTCAAGTACCTCGGCCGGCAGCTTGAGCTGCTTGACCACATCGGTGACCCAATCCTTGCCGAAGCTCTCGAAAGCCAGGAGTTGTACCGGCTTAGGGCCGAGCATCGACCACATGGCCATTTCGACCGCGCCGGTGTCTGAACCGGCCACAATGCCGATCAGGAAGTCGTCGGGAACCTGCAGCACCTCGCGGGTGCGGGCGATGGCCTCAACGAGGCGCGCCTTGCCAGGCTTGGAGCGGTGTGAGCGCCCAAGGACGGCGTTGCGCAAATTTTCGGGGGTCCAGCCAGGGCGCTTAGCACATGGTCCGGAGGAAAACTCGGGACGCGCAGGGCGCATAGCCGGCTTTGGCCCAGCCAGATTAGGGGGGGTATTCATAGTGATGTCTCCCATCCTTACAGATGAGCAGCGCCCCGTTGGGGGGGCGTGGCCCGGGGCGCAACAACTCCGGTTTGTGCTGCAGCGCAAGAGAAATCGGAATTTGAATGCCGAATGTGGGACTAGGCGGGGGCTCGCTTACGTCGCAGTCGCGCGCGCCAAGATACGATAGTACCGATCACCAGACAGAGCGTGATGGCGGTCCAATCCAGATTATTGATTAACGCGTGCATGTAGTCCGTCGGAGGGCGGTTCGTCACGAGGTAGAAGGAGTGCAGCGAAAACTGGGCTGCGAAGAACAGCATCACGCCACCCATCCATAGCGCCCCATAGCGGATTGTCACACCAAGCAGAGCTATGGCCGTCAAACCATCGTTGACCAGGCGCAGAATGGCCTCACTGTCCGGCAGTAGCCAGTGACCCGCTTCGCCAAAGAGTGCGTTGGCTATCACAATGCCGGCAGCCATGCGCTCAGCCGCGCTGCCCTTCCAAAGCGCGAATAGAGCGCCCAAGACGGAAAGCAGGTTCACTGCGAGTCTGAGGGAGAGGTGCGGCATGACTAGGCGCCCTTATTCGCAAACAAGGGCGCCTAACCAGTTAATCTATCGCAATAATCCACTGCTCTACGACGGATCTGCCGAACCTAGATGACCGCGCGAAGGGTCGTTTCGGTTTGAGCCGACGCTTCCGGCGGCTTGTCTTGGCCGCTCATCTTCGTGCGGATGCCGAGGCGAAGCTTGGCTTCGTTCAGTTCCTTGTGCACGCCGACCATTGCGGTACGAGCCGCGCTGAGGGCCGAAATGGCTTCCATCATCTTCACCTGAACATCGTCAGCGAAAACGAGGGAGACATTCACATCATTCCGGGCGGTGAGCATTTGGCTCATCAACTCGGTCGCTTCGATCATCGCGCCATCAACTGCCGCCTCGGTCGCGAACAGCTTCTTGGCCACGCCTTGGGCCACGAACGCTTTTTCCATATTGGTACCCCTTAAAGTTACCCGACACCCGTTAAGGTAAAGCAGAGGTTAAGGCACACGCAATCGATTCAGTAGTTGTTAACCATAAATTTCGCCGCCAACAGTTGTATAGTGGCGCAAAAAGCACACAAATTGGCCGATGCTAGGTTGTGGAACGCTGGATTCCGGGCGGACGCGGCCTAGAAGCGAAGCGTTAGCAAAATCGCGCTACGTCAGACACATGGGCGGAAGTGACATCTCCGGAGACGAAGACCAACCTTGGACCGCTGCGCCGCGGGCAACGTTTCATGCCCGGGTAGCGGGTGTTGGCTTGGTCACGACAGTGGTGGTCCTGATTGCCGCCTGCCTGACCTTTATGCTGCAGCAGTGGGCGGTGGCACGTACCCAGTCGCACACGTTCCATGAGAGTTTGACGGAGATGGTCGCCACGGCCTCGGCGCCAGCGATGACGCCGTCCGAGCGACCCCACCTCATCCAGGTGATCTCTGCGGTCAAGGTAAGCCCCGATGTCGTCTCGGCACGCGTGCTGGACCTCCAGGGCCGTGTACTAACGGGATTCAAATCAGAGGTGCCGT
>JAYTWT010000021.1:0-3954 GCA_043743295.1 Alphaproteobacteria bacterium
CCGTATAGCGTCGCCACTCATAGAGCAGGGTAGCCAAAGCCAGTGACATGGTCGCGACGCGTCCCCTTCGAACGCCGCGAGGTGTCGGCGAGGGAACCGGGGGCGGCCAGTTAAATCCCCGTAACCGGAGCGCGTCGTGGTGCCCCAAAACACCGCCCAGCGGGCGCATTGCCGAGACACGAGGCGCGTTCCGGGTCAGCGCGAGGCGCGCGATTAAACCTTTGTAATCTGGCTGACGGCGCCCCGATTTGACCACCTGTGACGCTTCCAAGCGACGCCGCCCTTGCGTCGGCCGCGCTTCTGGCCCCTTCATTCCTGCTTGGCCGATGACTCGGCGGGGGATGCATGTTCGGACCTGAGAACGCACAAAGCCTGGTGGGCATGGCCGCCGTGCTGCTGATCTGCTGGGCGGTATCGGAAAACCGTCGGCAGTTCCCTTGGAAGCTGGCCATCGGGGCCATTACCGTCCAGGCGATCCTGGTTCTGGCGCTATTCGGGCTGCCTGCGTTGCGTTCCGCGCTGCAGGGCGTCGGTATCGTCGTCGACGGCTTGGCGACCTCGACCCAGACCGGTGTCGCCTTCGTGTTCGGCTTCCTGGCTGGAACACCGAACCAGCCCTATCCGTTGACCGAACCCGGCTCGCTATTCGTCTTTGCGTTCCGGGTGTTGCCGGTGATTCTGGTGGTCTGTGCCTTGGCGGCGCTGCTTTGGCACTGGAAAATTCTGGTCTGGGTCACGCGCCTGTTCGGGGTGGTGTTCGAAAAGACCATGGGCCTGCGCGGCCCGCCCGCTCTTGCGACCGCCGCTACCGTGTTCATGGGGCAGGTTGAGGGGCCGATTTTCATCCGCAGCTACCTGCCCAGCCTGTCGCGCTCGGAGCTGTTCATGCTGATCGCGGTCGGCATGGCCTGCGTTTCTGGATCGACCATGGTCGCCTATGCGACGATCCTGAAAGACGTGCTACCCAACGCGGCGGCCCATGTGCTGACGGCGTCTATCGTCTCTGCGCCCGCAGGTATCCTGTTGGCCCGGATCATCGTGCCGCGGGACGTCGCCGTTGAGCAAACCCAGGCCTACGATCCCTCTGCCTCCAAACGCTACGAAAGCTCCATCGACGCCCTGATCAAGGGCACCGGCGATGGGCTGCAGATCGTCATGAACGTCGCCGCGACGTTGATCGTCTTCGTGGCGTTGGTCGCCATGTTGAACGGTATTCTCGGGTCGCTGGGTAACGTCGCCGGTGCACCGCTCTCGGTTGAGCGCGGCCTGGGGATCCTGTTTGCACCCCTGGCCTGGGCTATCGGCGTGCCGTGGAAAGACGCGCCCACGGCGGGCTCGCTGCTGGGCGTCAAGCTAGTGCTGACCGAGTTCACCGCCTTCATCCGCATGGGCGCGATCCCGGTGGGCCAGATCGATGACCGCACACGTATTCTGATGACCTACGCCCTATGCGGGTTTGCGAACGTGGCCTCCGTCGGCATCAACCTCGCCGGCTTCTCGGTCCTGGTGCCTGAGCGGCGGGCCGAGATCGTCGGGATGGTCTGGAAGGCGATGATGGCTGGCTTCCTGGCGACCTGCCTGACGGCTTCTATCGTCGGGCTGCTGCCGAAGGGCCTGTTCGGAGCCTAAAGCGGTTTGCGTAACACGCAGATCGCCTGACCTAGCGCGCCCTCAGGGCCGACGGCGCTGCCTCCGTCTCGGATATCCACGACCTCAAGGCCCAGGGACTGCGCCCATACCTGGATGGCCTCGCGCTCGATAAACGTGTTTAGCGGCTGCAGATGCCGGCGTTTCGTGTTGATCACCGTGTCCAGGAAGATTTGTAAGTGGCCCGGTTCGTGGAACTCCAAAAATGAGAACACGATAGCGCCGCCAGGCTTAAGAACGCGCTTTGCTTCTTCTAGATACCAGTAGCTCTGCTCGTGCAGTAAGTGAGTCAATACTGAGAAAAAGCAGACCATGTCAGCCTGATCCTCGCTCTCTGGAATACCGATATGATCGATAACCTGGAAGCGCCAATCCGGCCGCGCTGAAATCCTGCGGGCATGGGCCACAAGATCCGGGACAAGGTCGATACCTAAGTACCGACCCGTCATCCAACCCGATAGGGGTTGAGCGAGCCGACCAGCTCCACAGCCCACATCGATCAGATATCCATCGCTCCGCAAGCCGTAGTGTTTCAGCGCGGCCAGCTCGACGGCACCGATTTGCTGGAAACTTCCGCCGATTGCGTTTTCCATCGCCTCGTCATTCGGTCGAGTGGCCTTGATGGCATTGACGAAGGCGACATTGACGGCTTTGAGGTCTGTAGCGTCAGGCTGGCGTACCAGGTTGGTGGCCCGCGAAAAGGCATGCCGAAGTCGTCGTAACGGATGGAACTCGAACAAACGCTATACTCCTAGATTCAGCCCAAGATCGAAATCAGACACGCTATCGTTGAGCGATTCTAGCTTGGTTTACGACTACGGAAGGCGGCTATCTAGGTCGCGGTCGCTGGAACGCAATCATGAAAATATACGACACACCCCTCGCTCCCAATCCGCGCCGGGTCCGATGGTTCATGGCCGAGAAGGCGATTCAGGACATCGAGATCGTCGCGCTTAGCCTGATGGAGGGTCAACAGCGCGATCCGGCCTATATCGCCAAGGCGGGTCTGCCCAACCTGCCGATGTTAGAGTTAGATGACGGGACCTGCATCACCGAGTCCCTGGCGATCTGTCGCTATCTGGAGACCCTCTATCCCGAGCCTAACCTGTTCGGACGGACGGCTATCGAGACGGCGGTGATTGAGATGTGGACTCGGCGCGCTGAGATGATGGTCGCCACGCCGATCATGATGGCGGTGCGCCACCTCAACCCCCGGATGGCGGCGTTGGAGGCTCAAGTCGCGGTCGTCGGTGAACATAACCTTGCTGGAGGCCTCAAAGCGTTGAGGGTGCTGGATCGTCAGCTTTCAGATCATGAATGGCTGGCCGCCGACCGGCTGACTATCGCCGACATCGTGGGTTTCGCCAGCGTGGACTTCGGTCGGATGATCAAACTGCAGATCCCCGAAGATCTGACCCATGTGCTGCGATGGATGGAGGCGATGCGCGCCCGTCCGGCGGCATCCGCAGGAATGCCGGTGCGCACCTAACCTCGCGACTTGATCCGCTCCAGCGACTTGATCCGCGCCTGCAGCGAAGGCCCCGTGGCCATCACAAACACCTCGTCGGCGGTTGCCCTGGCGGCTTTATCTTCGAGGGCCGCACGCACCGTGGCGGCGTCGCCCGCTAGGCTGCGACCTTCGACGTCGGCAAGCACAGGCGTTCCCGTCCATTCGGCCAGGAAAGTCTCTGCGCTCTCTATGTCGGTGAACCGCTGACGGCGTCCGGACAACATGGCGACATTGCCCGCGCGGCGGGGCGCATCCTCTCGCCAGCCGCTTTCCGAGGTCTCGCCCGCATAGGCCACCATCGCGGTCCCGGCCCAGGGCTCGCTGCGGAACGCGGAGGGCTCAAAGCTGCGACGATAGGCGGCGATGGCGGGTCCGGCTTCGGTTCGGGCGATGAACTCGGCGAACACCATGCCGACGCCGCGCATGCCTGCGAACGCGGCGCTCTCCTCGGACGTACAGAGGACAAACATGTCCGGGTGCGAGGGGCCGGAAGGGTTGGCCTTGATGTCGTAGATCGGGTGGCCGGGCGCAATCGGCGCGGCACCTGAAGCGTCCAGCAGCCAAGCCGTCAGCAACTGGAAATACTGTGGGAAGGCGTCAGAGCCGACAGAGCGCAGAGCGCCGCCGGTCCGTCCGTCGGTCCCCAGAGCCCGTCCGACGCCGAGGTCGATCCGACCCGGCGCCAGGGCTTCCAACTCCATAAAGGTCTCCGCGACCTTCAGCGGCGAGTAGTTGACCAGCATCACGCCGCCCGATCCCAATCGAATTCGGTTGGTCTGCTGGCTGATGGCGGCGAT
>JAYTWT010000022.1:0-3869 GCA_043743295.1 Alphaproteobacteria bacterium
TCCGCACCGCGCACCAACAGGACCGACGCGGTGATGTTGCGCCATAGACGCTGCTGATCCTCATTTGAGAGGCCGCCGACCCCGCCGCCCCAGCGCGCAAGGTTGTCGAACTTCCACGAGTAGGTGCCGTCTTCATTCTGGTGGGCACCATAGACGGTCAAATGGCGCGCCTGCTCTGCGCTCAAGTGCGGATTTTCCTCACCCATGCGGGTCACCGCGTCTTCGAGCGTGGCGTACTTGCGGGGTGCGCGGCCTGAGTTCTGGCGACGGTCCGCCACCCAACTGCGTAGTCGCTCGTCCAAAGAACGTTTCGCCTGCTCCGTCGCGACGGCCGGCGAGGCCCCCAGGCCTTCGATCGCCACAACCTTTTTCACACTATCCGGAAACGCGCCGCTGTAGTTCAGCGCGACCCCCGCACCGAGAGAGTGGGCGATAATTGTCACCGGTGCCATGCCCTTCTGATGGATGATCTGCGCCAGGTCGTAGAGGTAGGCGGTCTGGTCATAGCCTCCCCCGACAGCCCAACCGCTGTCGCCATGGCCCCGCAGATCCGGCGCGATAATGTGGTAGCGGTCTCGAAGGCGCTCAGCGACCCAGTCCCAGTTACGGCAGTGATCTCGCCCTCCGTGGACCAGGATCATCGGCGGCGCGGTCTCGTTGCCCCAATCCACATAGTGCAGGCGCAGGCGCTGCGAGAAATAGAAGTGGGACGTGGGGCCATCCATAGCGTTCTCCGAGATCAGCAGGGTTGCGACGACGACGGCGTTGACCGATCAGGAGTCCTCGGGCGCGCACCGAAAACCCTCGTATCACACAGAACAACCCTCCCAAGTCGAGGCCTCCACAATTAGCGGTGCGTTAACCATGTTGGACGATCTCAGGGGCATGAGCGTCCAGGGCATCCGGGGCATCGTCGAAGCCGCTATCGAACGCGCCTCCCAGGCGACGGGCGTCGACTTCGGATTCCTGATGAAGACCGCCAAGCGCGAAAGCAGCTTCAACCCAAACGCACAGGCTGCGACCTCGTCGGCGGGGGGGCTCTTTCAGTTCGTGGATCAGACCTGGCTGTCGACGCTAAAGCAACACGGCTCGAAGCATGGCTATGCGAAGTATGCCGACCTGATCAGCCGCGGGAGCGATGGCCGATACCGTGTGGAGGGTGGTGAAGCTCGGCGCGCGGTGATGGACCTGAAACTAGACCCGCATGCTTCGGCTCTGATGGCGGGTGAAATGACGGCGGATCACGCATCGTACCTCAAGGGTCGCGTTGGACGCTCGCCGACCGCAGGTGAACTCTACGTGGCGCACTTCCTGGGCCCGCAAGGGTCGGCGCGCCTGATCGAGGCCGCCGAGAGCCAGCCGAGAACCTCAGCGGCGACTCTGTTCCCCGACGCGGCGCGGGCCAACAAGGCGATCTTCTATCGTGAAGGCCGCGCGGCCACGGTCGGCGAGGTCTATGCGAACCTGACGCGGTCCGGCGGTAGCGGCGGAGTCGCCGAGCCTTCGGCGCGCGATGAACTGACCGATCAGGGCTTTATCCAGTATGTCTCGACCCGCCACGCGGCGCGCAGACAAGAGCAGGAGGCCCTCGTCGCGATGATCCTCAAAGGCTCGTCTTCGTCTGACGACCTCAGCGGGGGCAGTCGTCTTACCGGTTCAATCTTCACCAGCGAGATGCTGAAGATGCTCTCGGATAGCCGCGAGAGCTAGGCCGCCGCACCTGCGGCCACCATGGCGTCGATCTGTGCCTCGCCATAGCCCAGCTCCGCCAGGACCTCACGCGTGTGCTCCCCTAACCTCGGGGCGCGCGGGCGGACCGTGGCGTCATAGCCGGGGAACCTCGCCGGCGCGGCGGGGGAGCGGAAGGTGCCGCCCTGGCCGTCTTCAACATCGATGAACCCCCCGGCGGCGGCCACTTGGGGGTCGGCGGCGACCTCAGCGGGTGTCTGCAGCGGTGCCCAGACTAGATCGGCGGCGTTCAGGCGTTCGGCGATCTCGTCGAAGGTCAGGGCTGCAAACCCGGCCTCCAGTTCGACGGTCAGGTCGCGGGCGTTGGCCCGCCGCTCCTTGCCGCCGGCAAAACGTGGATCGCTGACCAGGTCGGATCGGTCCGCCGCAGCGCAGAATTTCTCCCACCCGCCGCTGCCGCCGCGCGGATTATGGATGAACCAACGACCGTCCGCGCTTTTGTAGAAATTGGCGATGGCGTTGATCGGGTTGTCCCGCGTGCGCGTGGACGCCAAGCGACCAAGCTTCAGTTGTACGGCTAGGTCGGAGCCCATCACATAGACACCAGAGCCTAAAAGCGAGGTCTGGACTAGCCGACCTTCGCCGGTCTTCTCGCGGGCGTAGAGCGCGGCCATGATCGCTGAAACCGTGGCCAGCGAGGTGGTGTGATCGCCGAACCCGGAACGCAGCATAAAGGGTTCCATGCCCTTTGGCGTGGTCATGTTACTGACGCCAGCCCGACCCCAGAAGGCCGTGACGTCAAAACCTGGCAGATGCGCGTCCGGCCCTTCCAGCCCGTAGCCGGTGATCACCGCGTATATGAGGCGCGGATTGGCCGCGCGCAGCGTCGCATCGTCCAGACCGTATTTCTTCAACGACAGCGGTCGCACATTGGTCAGGAACACATCGGCCGCGGCGGCCATCCTGGTCAGGGCGTCGCGCCCCTCCGGCTTGGTGATATCGAGCACGACCGCGCGCTTGCCGCGGTTGTCCATCTCGAAAGTGGGGTTGGAGCCCAGGTCGTTCTTCAGGTCAGCGAACACATGTCGCATGTTGTCGCCTTCAGGGCGCTCAACCTTGATAACGTCTGCGCCCCAGTCGCTGAGTATGCCCGCCGCGCCGGGACCGGCGATGTAGGCGGAAAAATCGACAACCTTCAGACCTTTGAGCAGCACGCAAACTCTCCCCTTGTTGCGACCACCTTAGATCACGGTGGCGGCTCGAGGCTATGGCGCGATGCACCATTCAGCCTTCCGAAACCCTTCGTTAAGCCGACGTTTGCCATGAATGGGCTCTGGAATGAGGGCGCTTCCAATATGGCGACAACGCGCTCAGCGCTTACGGATGAAGATATCCGGACGCTGGTGAAGGGCGCCACGCCGGACGAACGCGCCCTGGCGGCGCGAAAGCTTTGCGGATCCATGGACAAGATGGTGCTCAGCGAGGCTGACCGTGCCTTGGCGGGCGATATCCTACGGGTCATGGCCGCCGACGCCGCTGAACTGGTGCGCAGTGCCATCGTCGAGACTCTGCGCACATCCGATGTTGTGCCTCGGGATGTCGCGCTTAAGTTGGCCCGCGATGTCGAGACGCTCTCGCTGCCGATGCTCGCCTTTTCGCCGGTGTTCAGCGACGACGACTTGGCGGAGATCGTGCGCCTGGGCGGGCCGGTCCGCCAGGTGGCTGTCGCCAAGCGCCCTGAACTTTCGCGGACGGTGACCGATAGCCTCGCCGAGCATGGGGGCGAGCGGGCCGTGGCGACCGCCTGCGCCAATCCGGGGGCCGACTTTACGGACCAGTCGCTTAGCCGGGTCGTTGATCGATTTGAGGCCTCCGAACGGGTGTTGAGCGCCGTGGCCTATCGCGCGGTCCTGCCGCCTGCGCTGACGGAACGACTGATCTCCCTGGTCAGCGATCAGGTGCGGGAGCATCTGGTTGCGAAGCACGAGGTCAGCGCGCAAGCCGCCTTGGACATCGCTACGGGTGGAGCGGAACGTGCGACGCTGGATCTGGTCGATCAGGCCGGGCGATCCGATGACGTCAAAGGCCTTGTCACGCATCTGCGCGCGGCGGGGCGGCTGACACCCTCACTCCTGCTGAGAGCTCTGGCGCATGGACATATGACGTTCTTCGAGTGGGGC
>JAYTWT010000023.1:0-4933 GCA_043743295.1 Alphaproteobacteria bacterium
CCCAAACCACGGGAAGAGGACGCACATGGATATCATTGCAGGTCGCCCAGGCCCTAGCGTCCAAGAGGTTCTGGCCTCCGACATCAACCCCGCGCCCGCCGTCATGCGCCAGGAATCACCTGCCGCTGGCCAGAGCGACGCGGATGTCTCGATCGAACGCTATTTCTCCAGAGCATGGCACGACCGTGAGGTGGAGAAGGTCTGGCGCAAGACCTGGCAGTTGGCCTGCCGGGTCGAGGAGATCCCCAACGTCGGCGACCACATCGTCTATGAGATCGTTCACGACAGCCTGATTGTAGTCCACGCTGCGCCCGGCGAATACCGCGCCTACATCAACGCTTGTCTGCACCGCGGCACGCTACTGCGGACCGGCGGCGGTTGCGTGAAGCAGTTTCGGTGCCCATTCCACGGCTTCACCTGGAGCCTGGGCGGCAAGCTTACCGATATCCCCGGCGAATGGGACTTCCCGCATGTCGACAAGGCCAAGATGTCGCTGCCGGAGGCCAAGGTCGGCCTCTGGGGCGGGTTCGTGTTCGTCAACTTCGATCCGGCCTGCGAGCCGCTGGACAGCTATCTGGAGAATTTGCCCGAGCACTTCGACACCTTCAAACTCGAGGATCGCTACCTCGCCGCACATGTCGCCAAGATCATGCCGTGTAACTGGAAACTGGCGATGGAGGCGTTCGTTGAGGCCTATCACGTGCCCTTCGCCCACCCGCAGGTGCTGGGCTACTACGGAGACAGCAACACCCAGTACGACGTCTGGCCCGGCGTACGCCACGTCAGCCGGATGATCTCGGTGCAGGGCGTGCCCAGCCCGGCGATGAGCCACCTCCCGCCAGAAAAGACCATCGAGCAGATGCGCCGCGACGTGCCGTTCTTCGCTGGCAAGCCCATTGAGGTCGGCGAAGGCGAGACCGCGCGCGGCCAGTTGGCCCGCCGTGCCCGCGAGAAAATCTCCCGCTCCATCGGCCGCGACATGTCGGACTTGTCGGACACCGAGTCCCTCGACCTGATCGAATACATGCTGTTCCCCAACATGGTGCCGTGGGGCGGCCAGGCTTTGCCCATCACCTATCGGTTCAGGCCCTACGGGGACGATCCGGAGCGATGCATCATGGAGATCATGTTCCTGTTCTCGAAGGCCCCGGACGGATCGCACCCGCCGCCCGCGACGATGCGCCTGCTCACCGAGGACCAGAAGTGGGCTGACGCGCCCGAGTTAGGCTCAGCCGCCCTGGTCGCCGACCAGGACACCGACAACCTGATGCGCATCCAGCGCGGCCTGCGCACCACCCGCAAACCCGGCGTCACGCTGGCTCGCTACCAGGAAAGCCGCATCCGCCACTACCACGAGACGCTGGACGCCTACATGGCGCGGTGAAGGCTCTCAGGCCTTGTCCCGCAGATGCGCGCGCTCGTTCAGGCTGACCACATTGCGCTGGCCACTGCGGGCGCACATGAAGCGGTGGATCGAAGTATAGTCGGGCTCGAAGAACAGCCGCGGGGCCATGCCTAGCACATGGGCAGTCCAGACATTGACCACGCCGCCGTGACAGAACACCGCGACGCGCTTGCCGGAATGGCTGTCAACGATCTCTTCCAGCGTGGTCACCACCGTCAGCGAGAAGGCGGCGATGTCGATGCCATGATTGCCCTCAGCCATCGCCAACCAGGCCGGATAGTTGTCGCGCTTCAGTTCCTCCATCGGCACGTAGACGCCGGTGTGTCGGTCGAACTCGGCAATCCCGTCACGTTGGGTGATCGCGTGGCCTGCGTGGGTGGCGAAGGGCTCGGCGGTCTGGATCGCGCGCTGCATCGTCGAGGCGAAAACCGCGTCGATCGGTTCATTGGCCAACCAATCGGCCACCAACCTCGACTGTTCATGCCCACGCGGCGAGAGCGGCGGATCGGCGGTATCTTCGCGACGTTCGGGCAGGCCGTGGCGGATCAAGATCAATTCCATGAGGGGTCCTTCTGCGGTCTCAACTCAGTACGCTCAGGGCGTTGTGGTCGGCGATGTGATCGCAGGCACCGCCGACCATCTGAAGGAACATCTCATCACCTCGCGCCGTCTGCTCGACGACCATTGAGGCGAAAAAGGCGGTCAGGAATAGCAGGAATGCGCCCTGCGCGTAGTGGCGTTGCAGGTCGGCGAGGCTGTAGTCCTCAACGCCCATCTCGGTCAGCGTGCGGTGATAGAGCCCCAGCAGTTGCGGCTCCGCCGCGCGCCGCTCAGCAGGGGTCAACGCACCCGCCAGGAAGTAGGCGACATCGGTCGCGCCCGCACCGTAGGCAAACGACTGCCAATCCAAGACGGTGCAGGGATAGCCGCCCACCGCCGAACCGAACATCATATTGTCAGGCCTAAAGTCGTTATGGGTCAGACAGCGTGGTCCGTCGTGCAACGTGCTGAACCGCTCCCAGCGGCTGGCAAACGTCTCGCCGACCTCAATCCAGTGCGGCTTAAGCCGATCCGCATACCGCTGCTTGAAGCCGAGCCAGAGCCCCGCAACCAGTTCAGGGCCCACCGGACTGGGCGGGGCGGCCTTTGAGCCAGAGACCCACGGCAGATCGTCCAGCCTGTCGTCGCCCCAATGCGAGGCATGCAGGCGGGCCGCCTGCACCATAACCAGCCCAGCCTGATCCACGGTGACGCCTTTGAGCTGGTCGCCCTGCTCCGCCGGGGCCAGATCTTCCATCATCAGTACGAACTCGCCGGTGGGCTCATCCACCTCGGCCATCCAACACTGCGGCAGTTGCACCAAAGCCTTGCCCGCTAACTGCTGGTAGAAACGGACCTCGCGTAGATAGTTGCCCAGCATCACGCCAGTACGGCGGCTGTCGTCATTGGCCGCCGGGAACTTGCCGACCAGGGACCGCGGCGCGCCGTCGGCTTCGCGGGCATACGTGAGCTTGAAGCGTACGCTGTCGCCGATCTGGCCGGTACCGACGCCCTTCGCTTCGAACCCGGAGACCACGGCGTCGATGCCACGGCCTTGCAAAACGCGCGTCAGCCAGGCGGCATCCACCCCGCCAGGTCGACGGATATCGGGGCTCATGCGGGCATCGGGTGGACGTAGACCTCGTTCAGCGCGATCCGGTTGTCCTTAAGGATCACAAGGTCAAAACCCCGGATGCGTCCGGCCGCACCGCCCTCGCCCATCTGCGCATACCAGCGCCCGCAAAAGCCGCCGGCAATCGGCCATGTCTCATCGGGCGTATAGGTGGTGGGTGGCATGGCGGCGAACAGGCCGGTCAGATAGTCGCCTAGGGCGATATGGCCGGTGATCCCGCCTGAGGTCTGGTTGTCTTTGTAGACGCAGTCCTGCGCGTAGAAGGCCAGAAGCCTCGGCACATCTTTATCGGACCAGGCCTTGAGCCAGCGCGCGTTGAAGTCGTCGATATCCATAGGCGTCACCCCTCCAGAACGCGGGCGCGATGCGCCTCAGTGAAGGCTTCCGGCGGCATGGCTTCGGGGCCGGCCATCACCGCAAGACTGTGCATTCGAAGGCTGGGGTCCTCCGCAGCACGCTTGTGATAGCTGTGGCGGCGCGCCCTGGCCGCATCGCCGAATTCCATGTCCAGGGCCGACTGTACACTGGCGGCAAAGCGAAGACGCCGCATTCGCTCGGCGCGCTCCTCGGCATAGTTCGCAAAGGCGGCGGGCGACCAATCCTCGCTAGCCTTGAGGATGTCGCTGACGATCCGCACGTCGCGGTAGGTAATTGAGAGGCCCAACCCGATGATCGGATCGTTCCACCCGGCGGCGTCGCCGACCAGTACCACGCCGTGAGCAAACGGCTCATCCGTCCACGCGTCGGCGTTGATGTAGCTGAACAACGGCCCGGCAGGGCGCCCGGCGACGATGTGGCGGTTCTCAGGGCTACAAGTCAGGCCGAAAGCGTCGAGAAACCGGCGCGGACCGTCCGGTCCAGCGAACCTTCGCCCTTCATCTAGGGCATAGCCGCCGTAAACCCGCACCCGACCCTGACCTTGCGGGAAAGCTAGGAAGCCGAAATTGCCTTCGGTACCAATGGCCTGCACCTCGTCAGGCCAAGTCTCGACACCTTCAACCAGCAGGCCTGCAAACCAATGATGTGGCTTGTCCTGATTCAGTGCGATGCCCGCTGCCTCGCGGACACCAGAGGTCCGCCCATCAGCCCCGACGACTAAACGTGCGCTTGCCGACCTCTTCGCCCTGTTATGCGTGAAGGCCACCCGAGGTGCCGCGCCGATCGTGATCTCGCCGACGTCCACCCCGCGCAGCGCCTCCGCACCAGCTGCAACAGCGGCGTCGAACAAGGTCTGGCAATGCTTCGGATGCCCCAGGCACAGCGGCCCCGGAACGCCCGGTCGGAAGATATCCAGCGGCAGGGTCTGGGCCTCAGCCGTCGCCGGATCCAGGCCCTCATCATAGGTGACATGGCGGGTCAGATGGTGCCCACCCGCCGCCATTAGCCGATCATAGAGGCCCAATTGCTTGACCTCATCCACACCCCAGGGCGCAATCCATTCACCGCGCACTCGATCTTCGTAGACCTCTGATTTCTCCAAGAGCAGCACTGAACGCCCGGCCCGCGCCATCACCTCGGCCAACGCCGAGCCGCCGATCCCGCCGCCTACGATGATCAGGTCATAGTCCGCCATGCGCGTCGTTCCCTGGGCACCCTCTTGCGGGGCGTGGGCGAGGTGGAACACGCGGACGCTGCGTCATCCAAGCTGAATCCGAGGGAGACAGGATTTCACGACTGGCGTGGCCCCCGTCACTTCCAAGCGCGTTCCTAGACCGGGTAAATCGCGTAGACCCGAGTTATCGTTTATGCTAACCAACATTCATGTGGACGGTCCTCTATTTCAATGACCGTGTGAAGCGTGAGATCGAGGCATGGCCGGTCGGCCTCTATGCCGACTTCCTGCGATTGGCGGCGTG
>JAYTWT010000024.1:0-1716 GCA_043743295.1 Alphaproteobacteria bacterium
AGCAGCGCGGAGACTTCCGAACCGGCCTGGGTGAAGCGGAAGATGTTGTCGATAAAGAGCAGCACGTCCTTGCCCTCTTCGTCGCGGAAATACTCGGCCTGGGCGAGGCCGGTCAGGGCAACACGGGCCCGGGCGCCGGGGGGCTCGTTCATCTGGCCATAGACCAGCGTGCACTTGGAGCCTTCGGTCGAACCGTTGTGCTCGCGCGGGTCCTTGTTCACGTTGGACTCGATCATTTCATAGTAGAGATCGTTGCCCTCGCGGGTGCGTTCGCCAACGCCAGCGAGCACGGAATAGCCACCGTAGGCTTTGGCGATATTGTTGATCAGCTCCTGCATGGTGACGGTCTTGCCGACGCCGGCGCCGCCGAACAGGCCGATCTTGCCGCCTTTCGTGTAGGGGCAGAGCAGGTCGATCACCTTGATGCCCGTGACCAGAATTTCCGCGGACGTCGTCTGCTCGGCGAAGGACGGCGCCTCGCGGTGGATCGAGGCCGAGAAGGGCGAATTGATCGGGCCGGCTTCATCGATCGGTTCGCCGATGACGTTCATAATGCGACCGAGGGTGGCCGGGCCGACCGGAACCGTGATCGAGCGGCCGGTGTCGAACACCGCTTGGCCACGGGTCAGGCCCTCGGTGGTGTCCATGGCGATCGCGCGCACGGTGTTCTCGCCCAGATGTTGGGCGACTTCCAGCACGAGGCGAAAGGGCTGACCGGTGCGCTGGTCTGTGTTGGTGGTTTCAAGCGCGCTCAGGATCGCCGGCAGGTGACCTTCGAATTCCACGTCGACGACGGCGCCGATGATCTGCACCAGCTTTCCGGTGGCGGCCGCCTGAATGGCGGCAGCCGGGATCTTGGCAGTGCTCTTGGCTGGGGCCCTGGGGGGAGCGGGCTTCTTCGCGGCGGGCTTCTTGACGGCTGTGGTGGTGGCCATGGGGTCCAACTCTCTCGTAGGTCTAGATCGCTTCGGCGCCGGAGATGATCTCGATCAACTCCTTGGTGATCTGCGCCTGGCGGGCTCGGTTCATCTGCAGGGTCAGGCCGGCGATCATGTCGCCGGCATTGCGGGTGGCATTGTCCATTGCCGTCATCTGGGCGGCGTAGAAGCCGGCCTGATTTTCCAGCATGGCGGAGAACAGCTGTGTGGTGATGTTGCGCGGCAGGAGTTCGGCGAGGATCGACGCTTCATCAGGCTCATACTCATAGGACGCGCCCTTCAGGTCTATGCTGGCGCCGCCCGTAGCGACTTCGGCCGGGATCAGCTGGCGCGCTGTCGGCGTTTGGGTGACCACCGACCTGAACTTCGAGAAGAACAGCGTGACGACGTCGACCTCACCGGCCTCGAACATTTCCTGGACCTTAGCCGCGACCTCGCCGGCCACCGCCAGCGACGGCGCGCCGCCAACCTCGTGTACGCCAACGATACGCTGGGCGTGCAGGCGACGCAGCTGATCGCGCGCCTTGCGGCCCACGGCCAGCAACGTCACATCCTTGCCTTCGGCCAGCAGCGTCGAGATGCGCTCGCGGGCGGCGCGAACGATCGAGGTGTTGAAGCCGCCCGCCAGGCCCCTATCCGAGGTGGCGACCACCACCAGATGCCTTTGGTCCGATCCTGTCCCGACCAGCAGGCGGGGCGCGCCGTCGCCGGAGACCCCGGCCGCCAGGTTGGCGATCACCGCGCCCATGCGCTCGGCATAGGGTCGCGCATTCTGGGC
>JAYTWT010000025.1:0-20078 GCA_043743295.1 Alphaproteobacteria bacterium
GTGTCGCGGGCGGCAAGGATCCGGGCGTAACCGGCGGGCGTGCCGGGCTCGATCAGGGCGAGAACGCCGTCGCAGGCGGACCAGAGCCTGACCACCAACGCGGCCTGGGCTGGCGGCGCGATTTCGGCCAGTGCGTAGCTCGCCATGACCAGATCAGACGGTGGCAAAGGGTCAGACGCCGTCAGGTCCATCCGGCGTGCGTCGGCGTTTTGAAGGGCGACGGGTCCCTCGCGGGCCAGCCGGTCGGCAAGGTCCAAAAATGGCGCGCTGGCGTCGAGCCAGGTCACCTTGCGCAGAGAGGGCCAGGCGGCCAGCGCGGCCCAACTGCCCCCAGCCGGACCGGCTCCCGCATCCAACAATGAGGTCGGCGCAAAGCTCGGCGCGCAGTGTAGCGTTTCAGAGAAGGCCGCAGCGCAAGCCGCGTAGGTCGCAGGTAGCCTTGCCAGGGCATATGCCAGGGCATCATCCGCGCTTCGGATCACCGAAGCGGACCCTCGCCCGGCGCGATAGGCCTCAGAGGTCGCCGCCGCGCGGATAGCCAGATCGCGCCGCGACGCGCCGACCATCTCGCGATCGATGGCGGACCGTAGCGCTGGTGGAAGGTCGGGCGACATGCCCTCTAAGCCATCGCCTCAGCCCGGGTCTTCACCAGATAGTCAGCGACGGCGGTATCCTCCAGGCCGGAGACATCGCCCGCCTCGCCGGTGGCGGCGATGCGCTGTAGCAACGGGCGCACCACTTCGCCGGCGTGGGTCTTGGGCAGCGGCCCGAACTGGACCACCTCGGGCACAGCGTGGGCACCCAAGGCGCGACGGACCCAACCCTTGAGATCGGCGACCAAGACATCTGTGAGGGCTGTGTCCGGCACCGGCGTCACGAAAGCCCAAACGCCTTCGACATGCTGCTTCGACGGGAAGCCTACGACACAGGCTTCCGCGACCGCGTCGTGCTTCGCCAGAACCGACTCAATTTCATGAGCCGAGAGGCGCTGACCGCCGCTGATAATCTCGTCGTGACCGCGCCGCGCCGCGCGGTTGGCGACTAGATCGCCGACCACCGCCGGATCGGCCAGGGTCGAGGTGTCGCCTAGATTCGACAGATCATCCTCAGCGATCTTGCGCAGGATGCGGCGCATGATCTTCCCCGAGCGGGTCTTTGGCAGGCCGGGCGAGAACTGGATCACGTCGGGCGCCGCAAACGGTCCGATCTCGCGCCGCACATGGCCGCGCAGGTCGGCCAGGAGGGCGTCGGTTGCGTCGATTCCGACCTTGAGCGTCACATAGCAATAGATGCCCTGGCCCTTGATATCGTGCGGGTAGCCGACCACCGCCGCCTCGGCGACGGCCTTGTGGCCGACCAGGGCGCTCTCGATCTCGGCGGTACCCAGGCGGTGGCCGGAGACGTTGATCACATCATCCACCCGGCCGGTGATCCAGTAGTAGCCGTCAACATCGCGCCGCGCGCCGTCGCCGGTGAAGTACTTGCCGGGGTAGGCCGAAAAATAGGTGTCGATGAACCGCTGATGGTCGCCGTAGACCGTGCGCATCATCCCGGGCCAGCCGTCGGTGAGGCACAGGTTCCCGCTAATCGCACCGTCCAGAACCAGGCCCTCGGCGTCGACCAGCTGTGGATAGACGCCGGGCAGCGGCTTGGCGCAGGACCCAGGCTTGAGGGCGTGGGCTCCCGGCAGAGGGGTCATCAGGCAGGCGCCGGTCTCGGTCTGCCACCAAGTATCGATGATCGGGCAGCGACCCTCGCCAACCACCCGGTGATACCAGAGCCAGGCCTCGGGATTGATCGGCTCACCGACGGTGCCCAAGAGCCGGATGGATGAGCGCGAGGTGCGCGTCACCAACTCATCGCCCTCGCGCATCAGCGCCCGAAGCGCGGTCGGCGCGGTGTAGAAAATCTGCACCTGATGCTTGTCGCAGACCTCCCAGAAGCGCGAAGAGGTCGGATAGTTGGGCACGCCCTCGAACATCAGGCTGGTGGCCGCATTGGCTAAGGGCCCGTAGACCACATAGCTGTGCCCGGTCACCCAACCGACATCGGCGGTGCACCAGAACACCTCGCCCTGGCGGTAATCGAAGATTGTCTCGTGGGTCCAGGCCGCCCAGGCCAGATAGCCGCCAGTGGTGTGCAGCACGCCTTTGGGTTTGCCCGTCGAGCCGGACGTGTAGAGAATGAACAGTGGGTCCTCGGCGTTCATCGGCTCAGGATCGCAGCTGTCCGAGACGGTCTGTTTGAGGTCTGAGAAATAGGCGTCGCGGCCCTCGGTCATCGGAACGCCATTGCCGGTGCGCTTGACCACGATCACATCGCTCACGCCGGGGCAGGACTTCAGAGCCTCATCGACGTTGAGCTTCAGCGGTACGATCTTGCCGCCGCGAAGGCCCTCATCGGCAGTGATGACGATCTTGGAGTCGCAATCCTGGATGCGTCCCGCGATACTGTCGGGCGAGAAGCCCCCAAACACCACGGAATGCACCGCCCCGATCCGGGCGCAGGCTAGCATCGAGGCCGCCGCCGCCGGAATCATCGGCAGATAGATGGTGACCCGGTCGCCCTTCTTCACACCACGCGCCTTCAGCACATTGGCCCAGCGACAGACCTCGGCGTGGAGTTGGCGGTAGGTCAGCTTGTCATGAACGCTTCCGTCGTCGCTCTCCCAGATCAGAGCAACCGTATCGCCATTGCTCTTGAGGTGCCGGTCAAGGCAGTTGACTGACACATTGAGCACGCCGTCGGCGTACCAGCGGACGCGGAAGTCCTCCCGGTGGAACGACACGTCCTTGACCTCGGTGAACGGGGTCATCCAGTCCAGACGTTGTCCGATGTCGGTCCAGTAGGCGTTCGGGTCGGCGTCAACCCGCAAGACGGCGGCGTCATAGGCCTCCAGGTTCATGTGCGCCTTGGCCGCCCACGCGGGCGGGACCGGAAAGACTTCGCCGTCAGACACGTTTTAACTCCCGAAACTCATTGCCTACGGAGTAAGCCCAGAGGCCCGTGATGCGCAACACGCTCGGCTAAGGACCCTTGCGATGATTCAAGAGAGCGGGGAGTTTGCCCAGATGATTCGGACGTTTCTGATCCTCGGGATTTCCGCGCTCGGCCTCGCCGGTTGCGGTGGGTCTGCGCCCCAGGGTGCGGCGGAGAATGCCAGCCGTCTTCTAAGCGCAGCGGTCAAGGGCGACCGCGTAGCCTTCGAGGCTGAGATTGACCGTGCGGCGGTTCGCGACGATGTCCGCCGTCAGGTCGCCGTCGTGGCCAAGGCCAAGGCCCTGGAGGTCGAGGGTGGCCCCTCAGAGTTCGCTCTGGATCGGATGATCGGACCGGATGCGCTGCGGCTGGTGCGGGCGGGTACGGGAGAGGCGCTGAGGGCAGCCCCGACTTTGGGTCAGGTCGCGCCCTTGATGCATGGGCTGGGCAACAAGCGCGCCTGCCTGCGGGATGCGGTGGCCGACCATTGCCTCCTGACCTTTGCCAAGGTGCACGGCGACTGGCGGTTGGTGGGTATGCAGGCCACGGATCTAAAGATCGAGGTCGGTGGCGACTGACCTCTCGTTTCCGGCTTACCGGTTTGCGACGAAGAGCATATGCCAGAAGGGCGTCGCTGCGACGCAAGATTCAGGACTTGGCCACATGTTGCTGCACCTTTCCACCTGGGCTGAGATCGAGGGCTTCCTGGCCCGGTCCAAGACCGTCGTGATCCCCATCGGATCGAACGAGCAGCACGGCCCGACCGGCCTCCTGGGCACCGACTGGCTCTGCCCGGAGATCATTGCTCACGAAGCCCAGAAGAACGGCGACATCCTGATCGCCCCGACCTTCAACATCGGTATGGCCCAGCATCATCTGGACTTCCCGGGCACGATCGCATTGCGCCCCTCGACCTTCATGCTGGCCATCGGTGACTGGGTGCGCAGCCTTGCCCACCATGGGTTCGAGAAGATCTATTTCCTGAACGGCCACGGCGGCAACGTCGCCACCATCGATGCGGCCTTTTCAGAGCTCTACGCCGAAGTCAGCTATTCCGGCGGCAAGCGCGGCTTTGCCTGTAAGCAGAAGAACTGGTGGGAGTTGAAGGGGGTACTCAGCCTCGCAGGCCGACAGTTTCCGACCGGACATGGTAGCCACGCCACGCCGTCCGAGATCGCCGTCACACAGTGGGGCTATCCCGACAGTATCAAGACCGCCAACTACGCCCCTCAGGTTGCGCCGACTGGTCCGATCCGCGAGGCGGCGGACTTCCGCGCCCGGTATGCCGACGGACGCATGGGCTCCGACCCCGGTCAGGCGACCCCAGAGAAGGGCGGGGAACTGGTCAAGCTGGCCGCCGCCTCCCTGATCGACGACGTACTGGCTTTTGGAGCCGAGCTTCCGGCCGGCGCGCATTGACGTGACCAAACGTCCGCCGCCTGAAGTCACTTACGACAACGCACCGCTACCGGACCGCATGACCCAGCACGTGCCGCACGCGGCGGCCCTGGGCATGACCCTGGTTAGCATGGAGCCTGGGCGCGGTGTGATGAAGATCGCGTGGCGCGAAGACCTCGTGGGCGATCCCGAGACAGGTGTCATCGCCTCAGGCGTGTTGACGGCCCTTATCGACCACACCTGTGGCTTGGCCGTGAATGCGGCCAGCGCCACCCCCCAGCCGATAGCGACCCTCGACCTGCGGATCGACCATCTGCGTCCCGCCGCACCGCGCACCGGCATCACGGTCGAAGCCAACTGTTTCAAGGTCACGCGCTCGGTGGGCTTCGTCCGCGCCCAGGCCTGGGACACTGATCCCGCCGATCCCGTTGCCTTCGCACAGGCAGCTTTCATGTTCACGGCGCGCGGCTGAGATGGACACGGCGGCGATCCAGAGCCTCGACGGCTTTCTCCAGCGCGTGCCCTATGTCCGGTTCCTGGGAATGCGGGTGGAGCTGGCGGGCGACGAGATGACCGCCGTCCTACCCTTCGCCCCACACCTGATCGGTAATCCGATGCTGCCGGCGATCCATGGCGGGGTGCTGGGGGCGTTCATGGAGATGACCGCGCTGGCGCAGCTGTCCCTGTCACAGCCGGCGGGGCGGACGCCCAAGACCATCGACATCACAATCGAGTACCTGCGCTCCGGCCGCGCCCAGGATCTCTTCGCTCGCGCCATCCTTCGCAAGGTCGGGCGCCGAGTGGCCAACGTGCAGGTGGAATGCTGGCAGGACCGTCGCGATCAGCCGATCGCCGGGATGACCGGGCACTTTCTGCTTCGGGAAGCTTGACTTAGGGTTTCGGGGTCAGCGCCGCCCGCTCTTTGGCGATCTGCGCCAGCGCGGCCTCGGCCTTTCCGATCTCCTCCGCGCTCTTGCGATTGCGGCCCTCGAGCAATTGGCCGGTGGCCTCCATCTCTCGAACCGGTAGCAGGTGGGTATCGTTGGCCGGCTCGAAGACCCGTAGTTGAAGCTGGTTCATGATCGCCTTCTGACGCGCCGCTTCAGGGCCATCGCCCTTACCGTAGCTGAACAGGAACTTAGCGATCCGGGCTTTGAGCGCCGGGTCCAGGTCCTTGCGCCAAACTAGCGGGTCTTCCGGTATGCGCGGCGAGCGCCAGACGATCTCAATGTTCTTCAGCGTGTTCCTGGCGATGTCAGTTTTGAGCAGAGTCATCCGGTCGATGGACGCGGTGTTGTTGGTCACAACATCCAGCATGCCGCCGGCGACTGAGAATAGGTTAGTCTCATGGTTGGCCGAGCGAACAGTCTTAAAACACTTGTCCGGCTCAATGTTTCGCGGCGCGAATAGGAAGGTCATCGGGGCCAGGGTGCCGGACGTGGATTTGGCATCGCCAATGCCGAAGTTGAGGGTCTTGTCGCAGGCCAGGATCTTGTCCAGCGTCAGACCTGAACCCTTCTTCACCAGAATGACCGACTCATAGCCGTCGGGTCCTTGGGCGTTGGTGGTGCGCGCAAACACCTCGCCGCCTGAGCGGCGTACGGCTTCCAGGCCCGACTGATTGGTGAACCAGCCCAAGCTCGTCTGTTTGAACCGCATTGCCTCGACCAGGGCCGTATAGTTCGAGGCGTAGTAGGCCTTCACTGGCTGACCCAGCGCCTTGGACATGTCGGCGATCAGTGGCTGGAAGTCCTTCTCGGCGCTGGCTTGGCTTTCGGCGGATAGGATTGAGAAAACGATCTCGTTTGCGACCGGGGCTTCGGCCTTCTGGCATCCGGAAAGGACAGCGCAGGCGCTCAGCGCCAGGATGATGTGACGGTTCATTTCCCCTCCACGAGCGGCAGCTTCATGGCCACTACCTCCTTCGTTGATCGTTTGACGCCAAAGAGCACGCGCTCGGCGCTACGGTCAAAGGCGATGGCTTGACCCTCCACGGCAATGGGGATCGTAGCAACCAACACCAGAACTCCGCCGTCCTTTGGCAGGTCCAGCACATAGAGCTCTGGCCGGTCGTGGCCGGTGACGTAGAGCCGCCCATCGGCACCAAACGCGCCACCCGAAGCACTGCGGGGGGCCATGCGGACCAAGACTTCGGGCGGGAAGGTCCAAGTGGCCTGAGGTCGCCACTGATTGTCATATTGGACCAGGGTGGTCTGCGTGTGATCGCGGCCCGGCTGACCGCCATGGCCGTCATAGTTGGCGAACCCGGCCCACCACGCGCCTTGATACCGGTCCACCCAGGTCAGCGACCCCGGCGCGCGCGGCAGAGGCTGGGTCCGCAGATGTTTGAGCGTTGCCGTATCGAACACCTCCACCCGACTCTGCATGGGGATCCTTGGATAGTTTGATCCGGCACAGACCAGTTCACGGGCGATCACCGCACAGGAATTCATGTGTGGGAACAGTGCGGGATCGCCTCTAAAGCGCGCGACTCTGGTGCCCGTCTTGCGGTCGTACCTGGCGATCTCGGAGTTATCGACAGCGTAGACAGAACCGCTATCGACCGCCACACCCTGGCCGGCTTCCGGTGCAGGAAGCCGCGACAGTACCTGGGCCGGAGCCAGCAGGATTACGGCGGCGGCCAGAAGCTCAAACACGGTGAACGCCGGCGACGCCGTCTTCCACAACGAACCGCGCGAGGTCGTGCATTGGCGAAGCGGACACCAGCGCGTCGCCCACGCCTCGGAATGTCACCTCGCAAGTCTTGGGCGTGATCTCCATGCGGCCATAGCCGCGGGTCTCGCCATCGGCAAATTTCAAGTGTGGATTGCCGGCCTGACGCTTGGCGATCTCGAAATTGGGTCTGCCCAGCGAGCTGATCGACCCGCCAACAAACTCGGTGGCCACCGGCTTGCCGCCCCGCTCCGGTGCAACATCGCCAGCGAAAAAGCAGTGGATGTCGCCGCCCAGCACGACCGGGTTGGCGACCTGGTGATCTCGCCACCCTTGCATCACGCGCTGGCGGCTAGCGACGTAGCCGTCCCAACCGTCGTTGCCGACGCCGCCGGTCTCGCCGACGAATTCGCCCATCAGATACTGTTGGGCTAGTAGGTTCCAGGGTGTGCGGGTCGTGCGGAACTGGTCCTGGAGCCAGGCCTCTTGCCCTGCACCGAGCAGCGAGCGGGCCGGGTCGAACCGTTCCGGACAATCGCGCGGGATCCGCTTCTCCTGTGACACCGCCTCGCAGGTGCGTCGGTTGCGGTATTGGCGCGTATCCAGGAACTGTAGGTTCGCCAGGGCACCCCACCGCAGTGAGCGATAGAGCAGCATGTCTGGCCCAACCGGCAGCTGGGTGCGCCTGAGCGGCATATTCTCGTAGAACACCTGATAAGCGGCGGCTCGGCGCTTCAGGAACGTTGCCGGATCCGGATTTGTCCGGTCCTGATCAGCACCATAGTCGTTGGCCACCTCATGATCGTCCCAGGTCACCATCCAGGGCGCGGCGGCATGAGCCGCCTGCAGGTTGGGATCGGCCTTGTACCAAGAATAGCGGTAGCGATAGCCCGCAAGGTCCGTCGGCTCGGTGGCCGGGTGGTGCCGAACGCCCTTGCCGTTGTCCGCTTGCTCATAGATGTAGTCGCCCAGAAACAGCACGAGGTCCGGGTTCTCGGCGGCGATCCCGGCGTGGGCGGAATAGAAGCCGGCGGAATACTTCTGGCAGGAGCCATAGGCGAGTTTGAGCCGATCAACCGGCGCGCCGAACGCCGGTGCCGTGCGGGTGCGGCCAGTCGGGCTGGCGTGTCCGGCGGCCAGGAACCGATACCAGTATTCCCGACCGGGCCTAAGTCCCTGGACCTCGATGTGGACCGAGTGGCCGGCATGGGCGGTCGCCAAGGTTCTGCCCCGCGCCACGATCCGCTTTAGGCCCGGGTCGACGGCAACCTCCCAGCGCACCTCGACCGGGGCTGAGCCTATACCGGCCCCGAGTTCCATCGGCTTGGGTGCCAGCCGGGTCCACAGCACCACGCCGTCCGGTAAGGGTTCGCCTGAGGCGACACCTAGTCCAAACGGATTATCCGCCATCCGCGTCTGCGCGATTGCCGAGGTCCAGGTCGCTGGAGTCAAGGCCAGTCCGGCCAGGCCGGCAGCTTGCGTGAGCAGTTGGCGACGTGACGACATGAGGTCTCCCCAATTCGGGCGCACCATACTCTGCCCATCGACGGAGGTAAGGCCCGTCTGTGACGGTTGCTTGTTCCGCACATGAAGGTTAGGCCCCGGATCATGCTGCAAGGACTTTCACATCTGGCGCGAGATGCGCGGAGCTGGCCCTTCGAGCAGGCGCGCCTGCTGCTTGATCGCATCGCTCGTCTGCGCCTCTCAGACGCCGAACGGGACTTGGCTGTCGCCCTGTTCTCGCAGGGCAAACACGCCGAGGCGGTCACCACTCTGCCGGCGCTGGCTAAGCCGGTGATCTTCCAATGCGGTTACGGGGCGTCGGGTCTGCCGCACCTGGGCACCTTCGGCGAGGCGACGCGCCCGACGATCGTGCGTAACGCGTTCCGGGCGCTGACCGAAGACACCATCCCGACCCAGCTGATTGTGTTCTCCGACGACATGGATGGCCTGCGGAAAATTCCCGACAATGTACCCAATCGCGCGATGCTCGAGGAAGACCGCGACAAGCCGGTCACTTCGGTCCGCGACCCTTTCGGTGAGTACGAGAGCTTCGGGGCGCACAATAACGCCCGTCTGCGCGCTTTCCTTGATGGGTTCGGTTTCGATTACACCTTCATGTCGTCTACCGAGACCTACAGGTCTGGACGGTTGGATGAGGTGCTCTTGCGCATCCTGACGCGCTTCGACGCTGTGCAGGCGATCATGCTGCCGACCTTGGGCGAAGAGCGGCGCGCGACCTACTCTCCATTCCTGCCGATCAGCCCAAAGACCGGTCGCGTACTGCAGGCACCGACGTTGGAACGTCACGTTGATCGAGGAACCATTGTCTTCGCGGATGAGGACGGAACTCTGACCGAGGTCCCGGTCACCGGCGGCCATGTGAAGCTGCAGTGGCGTCCTGATTGGGCGGCGCGGTGGACGGCGCTTGAGGTCGATTTCGAAGCCTCGGGCAAGGACCTCGTCGACAGCGTCCGAGTTTCCAACCGGATCGTCAAGGCTCTGGGCGGCGAGCCGCCCGAGGCGTTCCACTTCGAGCTGTTCATGGACGAGCAGAACCAGAAGATCTCCAAGTCCAAGGGTAACGGCCTGACCATGGAGGAGTGGCTACGCTACGGCACGCCGCAGAGCCTGACCTACTACATGTTTCAGTCTCCCAAGTCGGCCAAGCGGCTCTATTTCGACGTCATCCCCAAGGCGACCGATGAGTATCTGCAGCAGCTCGACGCGCTGAACCGCAAGAAGGCTGAGGGCGATAATGCGGCCCAGCTCGACAACCCGGCCTGGCATGTCCATCGGGGTGATCCGCCGTCTCAGGGATCCCCAGTCAGTTTCTCGTTACTGCTGAACCTGGTGTCAGCTGCCGATGCGTCGACCAAAGACCTTTTGTGGGCCTTCATCGCCCGCTATCTGCCGGGCGCATCGCCCGCTACCGAGCCGCTGCTAGACCAACTGGCCGGCTACGCGATCCACTACTACGAGGATTTCGTGAAGCCGGCGAAGCGCTTCCGGGTGCCGGATGAACGGGAGCGCGCTGCTATGGCAGCGCTTGTCGTCGCCTTGAAGGCCCTGCCTGCGGGGGCCGACGCCGAGGCCATCCAGAACGAGGTCTTCGCGGTGGGTAAAGATGCGGGGTTCGAACCCTTAAGACTATGGTTCACAGCGCTCTATGAGGTGCTTCTAGGCCAAAGCCAGGGCCCGCGCTTCGGCTCGTTTGCTGCGATTTTCGGCATCGACCGAACGATCAGCTTGATCGAGCGCTCACTAACGGGAGACCTGATCACCGCAGCGTGAAGGGCGCACTACCTTGACGTAAACGGAAGCCTGCCCTTAGGTTCGAAGCCAACGATAACACATAGGTAGGAAGCCACGATGCCTGCGGACCTGCGTCGTCCTGCCCGGACCTATTCGATCCGGCAGCTGTGCCTTGAGTTCAAATGTACGCCGCGCGCCCTGCGTTTTTATGAGGACAAGGGCCTGTTGAATCCCGCCAGAGACGGGATGAACAGGGTCTATTCCTATCGTGACCGTGGCCGCCTGGTGCTGATCTTGCGCGGCAAGCGGGTGGGGCTGTCGCTGGCCGAGATCGGCGAAATCCTCGACCTCTATGAGGCCGACGACAACGGCGATCAGCAGGCGGCTAAGAGCCTGCGCAAGTTCCAAGAACGTATCCAGGCCCTTGAAGTCCAGAAGCAGGATATCGGCGACGCCATTGAGCAATTGCAGCGCGGTATCGCCGATCTGGAACAACGCCTCAGCGAGACCCGACCCGACCTGCTGCCCCGGGCCGCTGACTATGACCAGATGCTGCGTGGCCGCCTTGATGGTGAGGTACACCGCGGGGCGTAGCTCGCAGGCTGATTTCCTTGGCGCGCTACGCCTTCATCCGCCAATACTCTCCATTATCCCGGCCGAAGCGCAGCGGAGAGGCGGGACCCAGTCGGTTCTGCAGCGCGGTTGCCCTAGAGCACGACAGCTTGAAGTGGATACCGGTTCAAGCGCCCGTCGTGCTCTAAATGTATGAAACGAGCCTGTTTATCCATTTCGGATGATTCCATCTGAAACGGACAGGCTCTAGGTCCCGGCTCGGCCTTTCAGGCCGTCCGGGATGACGAATTTGTTTAGCGGAGACCCCATGACCTATCAGGCCCCCGTCCGTGACTATGTCTTCCTGCTGCGCGATGTGCTGCAGTTGGAGCGGTACGCCAATCTGCCAGCGTTTGCCGATGCCTCCATGGATACCGTCGAGGCGATCCTGGAAGAGGCCGGCAAGTTCACCTCCGAGGTCCTGGCCCCGCTCAATAGCGTCGGCGACAAGCAGGGCTGCGTCTGGAGCGCTGATCACTCGGTCAAAACGCCGGACGGTTTCAAAGATGCCTATGCCAAGCTGGTCGAGGGCGGCTGGCCCGCGCTGGGCTCCGACCCGGCCTATGGCGGCCAGGGTCTGCCGCACGTGGTGAACTTGGCGTTCTCCGAGATGAGCTCGTCGGCGAATATGGCGTTCTCCATGTACCCCGGTCTAACGCATGGCTGTTACTCGGCGATCCACGTCGGCGGCACGCCCGAGCAGAAGGCGCTCTATCTGCCCAAGCTGGCCTCGTTCCAGTGGGCCGGGACCATGAACCTGACCGAGCCCCACTGCGGCACGGACCTGGGCCTGCTCCGCACCAAGGCGGTGCCGCAAGCCGATGGGACCTACAGGATCTCTGGCCAGAAGATCTGGATCTCGGGTGGCGAACAGGACCTGACCGAGAACATCATCCACCTGGTGCTGGCCCGGATTGAGGGTGCCCCGGCGGGCGTGCGCGGCATTAGCTTGTTCATCGTGCCGAAGTTCATTCCCGACGAAGACGGCAACCCCGGCGCGCGCAACGCGGTGAAGTGCCTGGGCCTGGAAGAGAAGATGGGGATCCACGGCAACGCCACCTGTGTGATTGCTCACGATGAGGCCACCGGTTGGCTGATCGGCGAGGAGAACCGGGGCCTATCCATCATGTTCGTGATGATGAACGAGGCGCGGCTAGGTGTCGGGTTACAAGGCATCGCCCAGGCTGAGGCGGCCTATCAAGCGGCGGCGGCGTTCGCCAAGGACCGGCTTCAGGGCCGCTCGCTGACCGGACCGAAGAATCCTGACGGCCCGGCCGACCCGATCATCGTCCATCCTGATGTGCGCCGCATGCTGATGGAGGCCCGCGCGTTTGTAGAGGGTGGCCGCGCCTTCATGGCCTGGACGTCGCTGCACGGCGACCTCAGCCACGCCCACCCGGACGAGGCCGTCCGCCAAAAGGGCCGCGACTACATGGCTCTGATGACCCCGGTGGTTAAGGCCTTTCTGACAGACCGCGGCTTCATCGTCTGTTCCGACGCGATGCAGATTCATGGCGGTTCGGGCTTCACCGAGCACTTTCCGGCCAGCCAGTACCTGCGCGATGTGCGGATCGCCCTGATCTATGAGGGCACCAATGGGGTCCAGGCGCTGGATCTGGTTGGCCGCAAGCTGGCGGCGGACGGCGGACGCGGCGTGATGAGCTTCTTTGCCGAACTGGACGGCTTCATCGCCGAGGCCACCGACCCGGCCATGGCCCCCTTCACGACGGGCCTCGCCAAGGCCAAGGCGGAACTGCAGGAGGCTACGATGTGGCTGATGCAGAACGGTTTGGCCAACCCGGACAATGCGGGAGCGGCCTCGACTGACTATCTGCACCTCTTCGGCCTGACGGCTCTGGCCTATATGTGGTCGCTGGAAGCCCGGGCTGCGCTGGCGCGGATCGCGGGCGGCGACACCGATCCGTTCTACACCACCAAACTGACCATCGGCCGCTACTACATCGAACGCGTCCTGCCGGAGACCGGCGGGCGCCTGGCCAAGCTGAAGACCGGCTCGGAACTCTTGATGGCATTACCCGCCGACGCGTTCTGATGGCGCAGTATCGCGCCACCATCGAATGGGCGCTGGCGGAAGACGCGGAGGCCTTTGCCAAGGGCCGCTACAGCCGCGCCCACACCGTGACGTTCCAGCAGCATGTGGTGCCCGCCACCGCCTCGGCCCATGTGGTCGGCAAATGGGCGGCACCAGGCGCGGTCGACCCGGAGGAGATGTTCGTGGCCGCGCTCAGCAACTGCCACATGCTGACCTTCCTGCATGTGGCGCGGCTGAAAGGGTTTGTGGTCACCGCGTACCGTGACGAGGCGGTCGGCGTGATGGAGACCACACCGGAGGGACGCATGGCCGTCACCCGCGTGACCCTGCGACCGCAGATCACCTACCAGGGCGCATACCCGACTGGCATCGAACGCGACGCGATGCACCACGAAGCCCACGAAGAGTGCTTCATCGCCAACTCTGTGAAGACTGAGGTGGTGGTGCAAGACGCTTCTGCGCCGCCTGGACCCCGGTAATTTGGAGGTCTGGTGGGATCAATTTCCATTTTCGCGCGTTGTGCTGTTCGAGAGACATAGAAGTCAGGACAAAACATCATGCGCAAGACCTTCAAATATCTAGCCCTCGCGGCGATCGTCGCCCTCCCGATGATCGCCGGTTCCAGCGACGCGGATGCATCCTGCCGTAGTCGCAAGCTCAATGGGACGGTCATTGGCGGTGTCGGCGGTGCGCTGCTAGGCGGTGCAGTCACGCACGGCTCTACGGGCCCTATCGTCGGTGGACTCGGCGGTGCGGTCGTCGGCCATGAAATTGGCCGCAACGGCTGTGCGCGACAGGCTCAAGCCAGTCACCGGCGCTATCGCAGTAGCGCATCCGCCGCGCAGCCCGCCCGCGCGGTTCGCAAGGTCTACTACGACCAGAACGGCAATGTTGTCGGCTCAGCGCCCGTGCGGAATTGATGCGGAACCGAGGGTTAGGAGCTGGCCTTTGCGTGGCCATGCTTATGCTTGCCGGATGTAGCGGGCAGCCGTCTGCGATGGCAGCGAACAGCGGAATCTGTGCCGATTTCAAGCAACCAAAGGTCGCAGTCGTCGGCGTTTCCGCAGACGCCGCCGCCGTTGACGAGTGCGTTCGCCGATGGGCCTACAGCTTGGCGTCGTCAGGTGACGATGCGGGTCGAGTGGCGGAAGCCGCGGCTTCCGCGTGCAATGCCCAGCTCGCGCGATGGAACCAGCAGGCCTTGACCCAGCCCGGCGCCGAGGACCCCTCCGCCAGCCTTGTTACCGGCGAGCCGACCACGGCCCTGGCCGACCACCACGCCTTCAGTCGCAGCCGCGCGCTGTTGTATGTGGTCCAAGCTCGGGCAGGGAGATGTCGTGCACCACCCGCGAAGGACGGCGTGCCCGAGGGGATCAGCTAGCCAAGCCGCAACTGGCCTCGAAGCGCCCGTTACAACCCGTCGAACAGCATCGTCGAGACATAGCGCTCGGCGAAGCTGGGGATGATGGCGACCACCAGCTTGCCGGCCATTTCCGGGCGGGCGGCGATCTCGAACGCCGCTACCAGCGCTGCGCCTGAGGAAATTCCGACGGGAATGCCCTCCTCGCGGGCTACGCGCCGGGCCATGGCGAAGCTGTCGTCGTTGGACACCTGAACGATGTCGTCGATCACGCCGCGGTCCAGAATACCCGGCACGAAGCCCGCGCCGATGCCCTGAATTTTGTGCGGTCCCGGCGCGCCGCCAGAGAGGATCGGTGAAGCCTCAGGCTCCACCGCGACCATGCGGATCGAGGGTTTGCGCGCCTTCAATACTTGGCCGACGCCGGTGATGGTGCCGCCGGTGCCGACGCCGGAGATCACCGCATCGACCTTGCCGTCCGTGTCGTTCCAGATTTCTTCGGCGGTCGAGACCCGGTGGATCAGCGGATTGGCGACGTTCTCGAACTGCTGCGGCATCACCGCGCCGGGGGTCGCCTCAACGATCTCGCGGGCACGGGCGACGGCGCCTGCCATACCCTTTTCCGCAGGTGTTAGTTCCAGGGTCGCCCCCAGGATCAGCAGCATCTTGCGCCGTTCGATCGACATGCTTTCCGGCATCACTAGAGTGATCTTATAGCCCTTGGCGGCGGCCACGAAGGCCAGGGCGATCCCAGTATTGCCCGAGGTCGGCTCGACAATCCGACCACCCGGCTTCAGAACGCCGGTGGCCTCCATATATTCGATCATCGCCACGCCGATGCGGTCCTTGACCGAGGCGAGAGGGTTGAAGAACTCCAGCTTGGCGACCACCTCGGCGCCCGGCTTCAACTCTGACATCAGACGCGGAAGCCGCACCAACGGCGTGTCGCCAACCAAATCCAGCACCGAGTCATAGATCCGACCCCGCCCCGAGCGGCGATAGCGTGCGGCGTCGTAGGCTTTGTCGGGTGTAGCGTCGTCCATGGCAGGTCTCCTGACTGGCGAAGAACCTAAGCCTTCCAGGACGGATTGGAAGTCGGCAGGTGTAACGCCGCTATGAGATTTACTCGGCGGCCATGGCGGCGGTGCGGCGCAATAGCGGCTCCAATAAAGCCTGCGAAAGCCAGCGGACTACAGGCACAGCGACCCCGTCGCCCGCCACATGCAGCGCGGCTGTGGCGGTTTTCGGGAGATGGTAGGTGTCCGGCAAGCCCATCAGCCGAGCCGCCTCGCGCGGCGTGATCAGGCGGCTACGCGTCTTGTCGTCTCCCGTCACTACGATCGCTTGGCGTGATGAGCCGCCCCGCGGAGTCCTGAGGCATCCTGCGAGACCGTCGAACCGGACCTCGGCGCGCTGAATGGCTCGGCCATCCTCCATGCGGGTCCGCCGAAAGACGGCACCGACCGCGCGGTCCCGATGCGAGGCAAGTCGCGCACGGTGCAAAGGGTTCATCAGCGCCAGCAGTCGCTCGGTCTGCGACGGCGTGTGCCACGCCACTTCGCCGTCGGGTTCAAGTAAGGCGGCGAGATCGGTGTTGCGGGCCGGCGGCGCAGCCAGTGCCCACCAGACCCAGTGCGACGCGATATCGCCAGGCAATGCGGCATGAGCGGATCGCACCGCGCGGGTGTGGAACGGACTGTTACCGCAGTACGCGGACGGCGCATCGCGTGCGGCGACCACGAACAGGCGCGGCCGCGAGTGCGGTAGAACGCTGGCGGCGTCAATGTCCAGCGCGCCGAACCGATAGCCTCGCCTCGCTAGGGCGGCACCCAGAGCCGCGAAATCAGCGCCGCCGCTTGAGGTCAGAAGTCCGGTGACGTTCTCGATGACAATGAGGCGTGGCGCGCGGGTCTGATCGTCCAGCGCTTCAATCAACCGCCAAAAGCCGAAGAAGGCAGATGAGCGCCCACCAGCCAATCCCTTGCGGGTGCCCGCTAAGCTGAAATCCTGACAGGGGCTGGAGGCCCAGGCGAGGTCGGCTTGGCCGGGCAGGTCGGCGGCCGACAGGGCCCAAATATCGCCTTCGTGGAAGTGGTCCGCTGCGCCGGTGAAGTTCTCGCGATAGGCGGCTGCCTTCACCGGATCGAAGTCGTTAGCGAAGGCGCAGGTCCAGCTGGGGCCGAGGCCCAACCGGGCCATGCCGCCCCCGGCGAAGAACTCATAGAAGGTGAGAAGCCCGGCCACGACGCAAAGGCTAGCGTGATTTGCCGAGCCTTCGCGCTTAAATGCCGATCCGCTTGTTTAGCTGAACGGACCGAAGTCGCCGAAGGAGAATTCGGCGAGATCAAAGAATGACCCATCAAGGGCGGCCAATGCGCTGGCGACCGCATCGGCGACGGCGGCGGCGTCCACGTCCGCCGCAGTGTCGGCCACTGTCGGATCTACCTGGGCTAGGTCGGCGACGGTGATGGGCGCCACAGCGCCGGCATCTGGGACCAAAGGGTCCGGCAGCGGTATCGTCACATCAACCGCGATCAGATCGGTGCTGGCAACGGCAGTTTCGGGCGATGCGAACTCATCCGTGAAGCTGAACAGTTCGATGCTGGCGAGGATCGACTGCACGTCCACCACATAGGACGGCAGGGTCAGTTCAAAAGACGTGTCATCGGAGTCGTGGAACATAAACATGCTGGCCTCGGGGTCGGGGGCTGTTTCGAATTGAGGCTACAATCCGCGATGGTGATGAAGTCTCCCCAAACCAATGTGCTTAACTGTTGGTAACGCTGGTTGGCGAAATGCCGCTTGCCCTGCCCTCACGTCGCACTTGACCGAACCGGGTCCAGAGGCGGCAAATGCGGACTAAGGGGCCGCAAAAACCCCAAGGAGGAAGCACCATGGACCGGGCCTATGATCTGGTGATCCGCGGGGGCACCGTGGTGGACGGCACGGGCGCGCCGCGCTTCGACGCCGATGTCGCGGTCAAGGACGGGTGGATTGCCGCCGTTGGGCGGGTATCCGCGGCGGGGGCCGAAGAGATCGATGCGCGCGGCCAGATCGTCACGCCAGGTTTCGTGGACATCCACACCCACTATGACGGCCAGGCCACCTGGGACGGACGGATGCAGCCCTCGTCTTGGCACGGCGTGACCACGGTGGTGATGGGCAACTGCGGCGTCGGCTTCGCGCCCTGCAAGCCTGCAGACCACGACCGACTGATCCAACTGATGGAGGGCGTAGAGGACATCCCCTTTCCGGTACTATCCGAGGGGTTACCCTGGAACTGGGAGAGCTACCCAGAATACCTCGACGGGCTGGCCTCGCGCCGGTTCGACGTGGATATCGCCAGCCAGCTGCCGCACGCTGCCCTTCGGGTGTTCGTTATGGGCGAGCGCGGGGTCAACCGCGAGCCGGCCACTGAGGCCGACATCCAAGCCATGGCCGCGATCTCCCGGCGGGCGATGGATGCTGGCGCCATCGGTTTCGGCACCTCGCGCACCCTCAATCACCGCTCATCAGACGGGTCACCCATCGCTACGCTGACCGCAGGCGAGGACGAGTTGACCGGCATCGCGCTGGGCATGGCGGCTGCGAACAACGGTACTGGGCGCGGCGTTCTGCAGGTGGTGTCCGACTTCAATGACCCCGAAGAAGAGTTCGCCATGCTACGGCGGATCGTGCAGCGATCGGGACGGCCCCTGTCGTTCTCCCTACTGCAGAGCCCCCGCCATCCCGAGCAGTGGCGCTACATGCTGGAGCAGATGAGCGCTGCCAAGGCCGCCGGCCTGCAAATCCGCGCTCAGGTGGCCACCCGGCCCGTGGGCGTGCTGTTCGGCTTGGAACTGACCGCCAACCCGTTCAGCACCTACCCCAGCTACCGGGCTATCAAGGATCTACCGCTTTCGGAGCGTGTGGCCCGCCTGCGCGATCCGGAGTTCCGCGCTGGGCTCATGGCCGAAGAACCCGACAGTGGCCGCGCGCCGGGTCTCTCACCGGCCCGGGCCTGGGAGCGCATCTTCCCTATGGGTGACGACAATCCCGACTATGAGCCAACGGCGGACACCTCGATCGCTGCCATCGCCGCGGCACGGGGTGTTGACCCGCGCCAGGTCGCCCTCGAGCATATGCTGGATGGCAAGCCGGGGGATGGGCGTGGAATGCTCTACCTGCCGCTGCTGAACTATGCCCAGAACACGCTCGATCCGGCCTACCAGATGCTGCAACACGACTGCGTGGTGCCGGGACTTTCCGACGGCGGTGCTCATGTGGGTATGATTTGCGACGGTAGCTTTCCGACCACCAACATCATCCACTGGACCCGTGATCGCACCCGGGGCCCCAAACTTAGTCTTGAGCATATGGTCAAGGGTCAGTGCCGCGACACCGCCGAGACTGTGGGCCTCTATGATCGCGGCGTGATCCGGGCTGGATATCGCGCCGACCTCAACGTCATCGACTACGACCGCCTGACCTTGAAAGCGCCTAGCGTGGCGTATGATCTGCCCACTGGCGGACGTCGCCTGATCCAGCGTGCCGAAGGTTACACCGCCACCATCGTCGCCGGTCAGGTTACCTATCGTGACGGTACCCCCACCGACGCCCTGCCCGGCCGCCTGCTGCGCGGATCACAGTCCGCCCCGGTCGCCCTGGCGGCAGAATAGGAGCTGATCCGATGAACGCCATTTCTCCCGAATTCGACGTCAAGGTGCTTGAAGAGGCCTGCGCGTGGGACGCGAAAGCGGTCGCCGACACCAGCCGTTGGACCGAGGTCCTATCCCCTGCAGAGGTTGATGAACTGGAGGCCGCCGTTCAGCACGCCTTCGCCATCTCCGACGACTTCCTGCAGATCGGCAAGGCCGAGTTCCCGCTGTCCATCCTGGGCCCGCGCCTGAAGGCCATTGAGGCCGAGCTTATGGATGGCCGTGGCTTTGTGCTGATCCGCGGCCTACCGCGTGAGCGCTGGTCGAACGACGAGATGAGCCTGGCCTACTGGGGCATCGGGGCGCACCTGGGTCGACCCTGGCCGCAGAATGCCAAGGGCCATGTACTGGGCGACGTCACCGACCACGGCAAGGCGCCGGATGATCCCACCTCTCGCGGTAACGAGATCGGGCTGGTGGGACTCGATTTCCACTGCGACGGCTCGGACTTGGTGGGCTTGATGTGCCTGCAGACTGGAATCTCTGGTGGTCAGTCGGCGGTTTGCAACTCGGTGGCGCTGCATAACCTGCTCGTGAACGCGCGGCCCGACCTGGCGGCAGAACTCTACAAGCCGCAGCCTTTCGATGCACGGGGCGAGCAGGCACCGGGGTCGCCCGGCTGGTATATGGTTCCGGTGTTCACCCGCCATGCCGACAGGTTGTTTGTGCGTCTGATCCGCCCTTACATCCTCGCCTCCCAGCGCCACGCTGACGCTCCACGCTTGACCCCCAAAGCCATCGAAGCCCTGGCCTGGATGCAAGACATGGCTGAGGGCGGCGACTATTCCGTGATCATGGATTTCCAGCCCGGCGACATGCAATTCATCAACAATTACCATGTTCTACACGGTCGAGCGCCCTACGAAGACGACCGTGCGACGGGCAAGGTGCGGCACCTAAAACGGCTGTGGCTGGAAACTGAGGCGCTGACCGACCGCCCGCCACGGTTCGCCAACCGAATGGGCTCCCACATGACCAATCATTGGGCCCGCAAACTCAGCGTCAGCCGCATGGACGCCGAGGCATGAGCGGTGTGGTCCTTCGCAGCGAC
>JAYTWT010000026.1:0-1686 GCA_043743295.1 Alphaproteobacteria bacterium
GTCACTACGACGAGACCCAATCTCTCCTTAAATCACAACCTCAAATCTGTGCCATAGGTGCTGACGGGGAACACGAGCTGGCTCAGATCTCCGGTCAAGAGATAAGGCCCGTTCTTTGTCGCGACTACTTCGATCGCCATGAGATCCTCCTTGGGGTGACGCTACCAGAGCGTAGGACTTTCTGGTGGTCACGAAAAGACAATGACGGTCTGGCTCGGCACTCAACTCACAACGTTGCGGAAACAGGGCAGCTTGGATCAGGAGCTGATCGGATCAGAGGCTTGCCCCGGGTGACAATTGGCCGCGAGTTGCCGCGTTCGCGGGGAGCGCCTAGCGTGGCGACCGATCGGACGCGGCAATGGGACGTAGAAGCTGGGAACGGCTATTTGGATTAGGCTTAGCGGTCAGCGCCGTGTTGCCTTTCCCGACCGTAGCGTCGCCTCCTCCGGCCCCTGACCTCAAACCGCAGCCTGGCTCTTGCGCGAGTGCAGAAGAGGCCACTGCGCCCGACGTAGCGATCACCGCCTGCACCGCCATCATCCAGTCCAAGATCGCCACACCCGCGGATCGCGCGAGCGCATCCTTCCATCGGGGATACCTTCTTGCCGGCCGTAAAGAGTATCGCCGCGCCATCGCCGATTACACCGAGGCTACCCTCTACCAACAGATCGTCGCAGCGGGCGGCAGCCTGCCATTCGGCATTTTGGTAACCGAGCCGCCCGCACCCGGCGACGGACAGCCGGCCACGTTGCGCGCGACGAAATGGTTTGCCGATGTCCATGCCCTGACCGTGATCCCTTCGATCCAATCGCTGCAGTTCTTGCGCGGCGGCTACGCGGTCAAACCCCGCCGCGGCGTGTCGGCGCCTTTCGCCGGCTATGGCGATCCGCTGCTTGAAGGCGAACCGCAGGTGAGTGGTCCGCAAGGCCGCGGAGGCAGAAATGCCGGTTCGGTGTTCCTGCCTGCCAGCCTGCGTTCGGGCACTGCGATTGCCGACATCACCCAGCTTAAGCTGTCAGAGCGCCTGCCGGGGACCGCTATCGAGATGGAGAACATGCGGGTGGCGTTGGGCGCGCCCCGGGAATCGGTCCACGTCCAAAGCGATGCGACCGAAGCCGCGATCAAGCGCGCCGACCTTGCCGGCGTGCGCGTTCTCGCGTTCGCCACCCATGGCCTGATGGCCGGCGAGCTCCCCGGTAGCGCCGAGCCCGGCCTGGTTTTCACGCTGCCGGTCGTCGCCAGTGAGACTGATGATGGCCTGCTAACGGCTTCGGAAATATCCGGGCTGAAGCTGGACGCCGATTGGGTTATCCTATCAGCCTGCAATACGGCGGCCGGCGACGGCACCGAGGGCGCGCCCGGCCTGTCGGGATTGGCGCGGGCTTTTTTCTACGCGGGCGCGCGCAACCTGCTGGTGTCGCACTGGCCGGTGCGCGATGATGTCGCGTCGCGCCTTACGGTCGAGACAATCAAGCTGCAGCGGATTACCCCAGGCCTCAGCAGGGCGGAAGCACTCCAGCAGGCGATGCGGGCCATCCGCGACGACACCTCACACGATGCCACCGGGGATACGTGGGCCCACCCGAGCGCTTGGGGCCCATTTAGCCTGATTGGCGACGGGGCGCAGCACGACGGCGTCGTCGGGCATTCGCATTGATTACGCTCTGTGCGGTTTACAAGCATTGG
>JAYTWT010000027.1:0-6286 GCA_043743295.1 Alphaproteobacteria bacterium
CGACTGCCTGGCGTACCAAGTCCAAAGACCCGGCCTCGCAAGGCACTGGGCGCGGTTTAGGGCGCCTTGGCGACGCCTTCGCGCCGAGGATCAGCCCCGCCGCGCAGACCCTTTGGGGTCGCTTCGATGCCGTGCAGGCCCGAGCCTTCCGCCCCGAAGCCGCTGCTCAGCTTGATGCCCCGCGCCTCCAATCCCGAGACGACGGCCGGCGCGAACTTATCTACCTCTGCAGCGTAGAAGCTGCCCCCTGCGATCAGGTTCGGCAGGGCTAGAGCCTCCTGGATCGGTAGTTTCCAATCCAGGACTCCAACCAGGGCCTTGAGATTATAGGCCAGTATGGAAGGTCCACCCGGCGAGCCGACGGCGGCGACAAACCGGCCCTGTTTGTCCAGCACAATCGCTGGCGCCATCGACGAGCGGGGCCGCTTTCCCCCCGCCACGGCATTTGCGGTCGGTGCGCCGTCGCGGTCGTTTGGCGTGAACGAGAAGTCGGTCAGCTGGTTGTTCAGGAAGAAGCCGTGAACCATCCGGCCCGAGCCGAAGATGCTCTCGACCGTCGTGGTCATCGAAACCGCGTTGCCCCACTTGTCGACGATGGCGAAGTGCGTGGTGCCACCGGGCTCTTGGGTACGGTCCGGGGCACGGACGCCTGCGCCCTTTGGATTGCCTGGCGCGACGGCGGGGCTCGCGTTAGGGCCGATCAGCTTGGCACGTGCGGCGACATAGCTAGTTTCCAGCAGGCCCTCTGTGGGCACCTCGACAAAGTCTGGATCCCCGATGTAGCGGTCGCGGTCGGCGTACATCAGTCGGCTGGCCTGACTGAACAGGTACCAGCCCTCCGTGTCGCCCCGATGTGCGCCGATGGCGGTGTTTTGCAGGATGCCCAGACCCTGCAATACCGCAGGTCCTCCCGAAGGCGCGCCGGGCACGCAGACGATATAGGCGCGGTAGGGGCGACACAGGCCCGCCTCAGCCTTGGGCCTGTAGGCCTTCAGGTCGGCAAGGGTCAGTGACCCCGGCATGGTACCCTCATGCACCTTGGCCACGATGGCTTCGGCGATCGGACCTTCCAGCAGCGCCTTTGGCCCCTCGGCGGCGATCTTGCGCACCGTGGCCGCATAAGCCGCGTTCTTCATGAGGTCGCCGGGCTTGATCTTGGTACCGTCCGGCTTGGTGAAATAGGCGACGGCGTCCGGCGTCGCGGCCTGGCCTGCGCGGCTTGCCGCAGCGGCGGCCATCCGGTTCGGCACTGGGAATCCACGATCGGCCAATCGTTCAGCCTCACCGAACAGGTCCTTCCAGGCCAGCTTGCCATGCTGAGCCTGGGCCATGGACAGCATGGCAATGGCACCCGGCACGCCAGTGGACCGGCCACTGAGGATCGCCACGCCCTTACCCAGCGGCTTGCCGTCATCGCCATAGAACAGCTGCGGCGTGGCGGCCTTGGGTGCCGTCTCGCGGCCGTTGTAGGCGGTCACCCTCTTGGTCTTGGCGTCGTAGTAGGTCAGGAACGATCCACCTCCCAGGCCGGAGCTCTGCGGCTCGACCAGACCCAGCGTCGCCTGCACGGCCACGGCGGCGTCCACCGCCGTGCCCCCGGCGCGCAGCACCTTCAGGCCCGCCTCCACCGCCATCGGGTTCGCGGCGGCGATCATACCAGCAGATTTGGCCGTGGATTTGGCGGGTGCGGCCAGTGACGCGTCAGCGCTCAACATGGCGGCAAGCAGCAGAGGGGCAACGGCGGACTTCAGCTTCACGGACTCAGCGCTCCTTGGAGATGCGCTGGACCATAGCCGGTGGATCGCGTGGACAACAAACGCCGCGTCGTGCCAGGTACCGCTCATGGACGCAAATAGACCCGGTCCGGGCCTACGAAACCTGATTACCGACGTGCCGGGCCTGAAAGTTGGGCAATCGGTCGACCGCGCCACCCGCACGGGGGTGACCGTGATTGTGCCAGACGCGCGCGCGGTGGCGGCCTGCGACGTGCGCGGCGGGGCACCGGGTACCCGCGAAACCGACGCCTTGCAGCCGGAGAACCTGGTTGAGGCGGTCGATGCGGTGGTTCTGTCCGGAGGCTCGGTCTACGGCTTGGGCGCGGCGGATGGGGTCGTCGCCTGGCTGGGTGCTCGGGGCCGGGGATACGGTCTGGTCGAGGGCATCCCCAAGTCGCCCGTGGTGCCGGGCGCCATACTCTTCGACATGGCCAACGGCGGCGACAAGGCCTGGGGCGAAGACCCGCCCTATCGCGATCTCGGCAAAGCCGCTGTCGCTGCGGCGGCGTTAGACTTCGACCTCGGGACGGCGGGCGCGGGCTATGGCGCGATGGCCGGGGGCTTGAAGGGCGGTACAGGGTCCGCCTCGGTGGTCACGGCGGACGGGTACACGGTCGGCGCGGTGGTCGCAGTAAACAGCTGGGGCTCGGTGATCGCGCCCGGCGGTCGCACTTTCTGGGCCACCCCCTATGAGCTGAACGGCGAATTCGGTGGCCTTGGCCCCGGCGGCCTCTTCGCCCTGCCGGACCAGTGGGGCTCGGCCAAACGACCCAGCGAGACCCGCAACACCACCATCGCCTGCGTTGCCACCGACGCGATCCTCACCCCGGCTCAGGCCAAGCGGTTCGCCGTCATGGCTCAGGATGGCCTCGCCCGCGCCATTCGCCCGATCCACGCCCCCTTCGACGGTGATGTCGTCTTCGCGCTGTCCGCAGGCATGAAGCCGCTGGAAGAGCCTGTCGATTACACCCTCGCCCGGTTAGGTGCCCTGGCCGCCGACACCTTGGCCCGGGCCGTGGCGCGCGGGGTGTTCGAGGCTCGACCCTGGCCCGACGTGCCGGTTCTCTGCTGGCGGGACCTTCCGGCACCGAGCACGATGCTCTAAATCGGGGTCGATTTAGAGCTGAATCGTGCTCGCCATTCAAAGGTTTAGAGCGTCGTTGGATCCGAAAACCGGTTCCTACTTTTCGGACGACGCTCTAGGCTTGCCGCTGCTAGGTTGGCGTTAGGTTCATTTCTGGAGATATGGCTATGGGCTCGGCAGGCAGGATCTCGCTCATGGTCGGCATCGCCGCCGTCGCTACCGGTGCGGTGGCTCAGACCGCCCAGAAGGTCACGGGTCCCGTAGCCGTCTATTGGATGAGCGCTCAAACCCAGACCGGGTTCGGCATGCCGACGGGTGGCGGCGGCGCAGTCAGTCCGGGCGCGATCATGCGGATGATGATGGGCGGCGGCGGCGGCGGGGCCAACAAGTCACTGTTGTTGCAGCTCGGCTCCAGCCAGACCAACGCGGCGCCTTCCGCTGAACACCTGCCGCCTGCGGGCCTACAGGCCGGCACCAGCCTGCCTCTGCTGACCCCCAAGATCGCACCCCGCGAGCCGATTGAACCCGGCCAGATCCCTCGCGACTATCAAAAGCCCAAGGGCAAGATCCTGATCTTCTGGGGCTGCGGCGAGCATGCCCGGCCCGGACAGCCTGTGGTCCTAGATTTTGCTCAGATGGTCGAAGGAAAAATCCCTGCGGGCATGGCTGCCTTCCGAGGCATCGACTATCGCCCGATGAACCCGCCGTCGGTCTCGCGCAACAAGACCTATGGGGAGTGGCCAAATGAGAAGACCCGTAACGACACCACCGTCCAGGGATCGCTGCTGGGCGACCATGTCATTCGGGGAAACTACAGCCCGCAGATCAATTTCACCCTCGGCGAAGACCAGGATTTTCTGGGCGCTTTGAACCTGACCACCAACGCCAAGGCGTCGGGCGGCTGGGCCAATCTGGGCTGGAACTTGGTCGGTAACGCCCAGGCCTATCTGGCCACCGCCATCGGCGGGGGCGGCGGGGCCGACGGCGCAACCATGGTCCTGTGGACCTCGTCGGAAACCCAAGCGGCTGCCTTCGCCATGCCCGACTATCTGACTGGCGGCGACATCACCCGGTTGGTTGCGTCCAAGGCCTTGATGGGTCCGGCCACCCGTGCCTGCGCTGTGCCCAAGGAGGTGATGGACGCCGCGCCGGGTGCTTTCGTGCAGCTGGCGGCCTATGGCGGCGAGGCCAATTTCGTCTACCCGCCGCGACCAACCAATCCCAAGATCGCCTGGAACCAGGAATGGGCGGTCAAGGTGCGCTACCGCTCGGCTACCGGCGGCCTGCTGGGCATGGACATGAATGAAATGATGGGCGATCGCCGTGGCAACCGCCCTGGCGCAACCCCGCCCGGCCAACCCCAGAAGCCCCCCAAAGCCCCCAGCGCTGCGGACATCCTGAAGAAAGGCATCCTGCGCGGCGGCCTGCCGTTCTGATCGCGGCGAGCGGGCCTACCCGCGCCGCCATTCCGCGCCGTCGGGAAACGCATAGGTCGCCAGGCTTGCCGCCGTCATCTCAGTGCTGAAGCCCGGACGCTCCGGCGCCAGATAGTGGCCGCGCGCGATGCGGATCGGGTCGATGAAGTGTTCGTGCAGGTGCCCGGCGTGCTCCAGCATCCGGTTATCCAGGCTACCGCTGATCGATAGCGCGTCTACGAACGCCAGGTGCTGGCCCACTTCGCACAGACCCACCCCGCCCGCGTGCTGGCAAACCGGTACGCCGAACTTCGCCGCCAGCAGGAATACGGCCAGCGCCTCATTGACCCCGCCCAACCGGCAGCAATCGAACTGCACCACGTCGATGGCCTCAGCCTGCAGCAGTTGTTTGAAGATCACCCGGTTGGCCGCGTGCTCTCCCGTCGCCACCTTCACCGGTGCCACGCCCCGCCGGACCGTGGCGTGGCCCAGGATGTCGTCGGGGCTGACCGGCTCCTCGATCCAATAAGGCTCAAACTCGGCCAGGGCGTTCACATGGGCGATGGCTTGACCCACCTCCCAGACCTGGTTGGCGTCAATCATGAACCGCCGTGCCCCGATGGCGTCCCGCACGATGCCACAGCGGCGGATGTCGTCATCGCGGTCGCGGCCCACCTTGATCTTGATGGCGTCCCAGCCGTCGGCTACCGCCTCGCCGCACAGTTGGCGAATCTTGTCGTCCGGATAGCCCAGCCACCCCGCCGAGGTAGTGTAGGCCGGATAGCCCTTGTCCTTCAGCCCGGCCCACATTGCAGCCTGTCCGGCGCGCGCCCGGGCAACGATTTCGCGCGCTTCGCTGGGTTCCAAGGCATCGGTGATGTGACGAAAATCGATCAGCCGCACCACCTCGTCCGGGCTCATATCAGCGATCAGCTTCCAGACCGGCTTGCCCGCATGTTTGCCCCACAGGTCCCAGACCGCATTGACTACCGCCGCCAGCGCCAGATGCACGACTCCCTTCTCAGGACCCAACCAGCGCAGTTGGCTGTCCCCCGCCAAACTTCGCCAGAACGCCCCCATGTCGGCGGTGATGTCCTCTAGGGTACGTCCGACCAGCAGGGGGGCAAGCACTCGGATTGCGGCGCAGCAGAGGTCGTTGCCGCGCCCGATCGTGAAGGTGAAGCCGTGCCCTTCCAGCCCGTCTACCGACGTGCGGATCATCGCATAGGCCGCCGAATAGTCCGGGTCGGGGTTCATCGCGTCCGACCCGTCCAGCCAGCGCGAGGTGGGAAAGCGGATATCGAAGGCCTCGACGCTCAAGATCGTGACAGGCACGGCAACTCCGGGTTTGCGATGTGGGTTCGTACGCATATGGAAGGATTGCCGGATCGCCCACAAGATGCCGGGGTGCAAGGAGGCCGGATGATCGACGCGCACCATCACCTCTGGCGGCTTGCGCGCGGCGACTACGGCTGGCTAACGCCAGATCTTCCGCCGCTGTATCGTGACTTCGAACCCGAGGACCTGACGCCGATCCTCGCGGCTGTAGGCGTGACGGGGACGGTGCTGGTCCAGGCTGCCCCGACCGAGACTGAGACAGACCACCTGCTGCGCATCGCTGACGCTTGGCCGACGGTCCGCGCGGTGGTTGGCTGGACAGACTTTACAGCGGAGGTTGCTCCAACCCGCATTGAGCGCTTGGCGGCGCGGTCCAAACTGGCGGGTCTGCGCCCGATGATTCAGGACGAGCCTGATCTAGCCTGGATGCTGCGCGCCGATGTCGGGCGCGCCCTGACCGCTATGGCGAGTGTGGGCCTTCGGCTGGACGCCCTAGTCCGGCCTCAACACCTTTCGGTCCTGAGCCAACTGGTAGATCGCCACCCTGATCTTCCGGTGGTGATCGACCATGCTGCCAAACCTGACATCGCTGCGGATGGGTTCGCGGCCTGGGCCGGCGGCATCAAAGCGCTCAGCCGCCGACCCCACGTCTTTTGCAAGCTCTCAGGCCTCCT
>JAYTWT010000028.1:0-4768 GCA_043743295.1 Alphaproteobacteria bacterium
AGTCTCGTCGCGATAGAGCCCGGCTTCAACCCGGTTAAGCGGCCCCAGTACGTCTTTGTCAGCATCGAACGAGGCTGAGTTGCGGATGCCCTTGAACCGCCCGCCACCGGCGCGGATATGGGCCTCCAGCACCGGCTTGACCGCATCGCCCAGGAGGAGGTCCGCCTTACCGACGATCCCGGCGCAGGCGCGGAACGCGCCGTACATGCCGCTGGCGCTCATAGCGGCCACACCGTTGACGAACTCAGTCTCGCCGACGGGGCGCAGATCGGGCGCGCCATCGCCTTTATAGTAGGCCCCGCATTCGACAAACACGGTGGCGATGATGTTGTGGCCGCTTTCGGTATCGGCCCTAAGCTCGTCCAGCAGATAGCGCCGCGCCGGCTTGATTGCCGTCATGAAGGGATGGACGTCGACCTCGGGCGTCGCGTAGGTGCGATTGTCCCAGAGGTGGTGGTGCGGATCGATGATCGGCAGCTCAGGTTCGAGGATAGCTTCCGGCATGGTGTCGCTCCCACTGTTTTATTGGTGAATACGCTAGGCTCGGGGCCAGCGACCGGGCAACCCTTAACCTGCCGCGAATTCGGGGACGGGGAACCCTAAGTGGGTCGAGGCGTGTGCGTTGAGTCTGTGAAATCTACCCCTTCGGCTCACGCGCTGGCCAACGCAGCAGCATCACCGACATATGCGGACCCTGTTGCTGTTCCCAAAGGGCGAAGATCGGCAAAGGGTGGCTTGGGACGGGGGGTTGTGCACTCCACGCCACGAACGTGCAGGCGAGGAGGACGGCGCTGATCATGAGCGGGCCGGTCAGGCCGTCGTGGCGGCGGACGGCTCTCAGAAGGCAGATGCGCACCTCAAGCGGGTGGGTGGCACGGGCGGGCCAATGGCAGCCGAAAGGAAGGGCCTGGGTCGTCAGCTGGGTCTTCAGCAGCGTGCGGGCGTAAAGCCAGCGGGCACGCGGGCGGCGTTTCAGGACTGCGGCGTCACAGGCCAGTTCCTGGTCCAACCGCATCACATGGGTGCCCAGGTGAACCAGCGGGTTGAACCAACCCAAAGCTTGCAGCGCCGCGGCCAGAGCGCTGGCACGGGGGTCCTGGCGGGCGACGTGCTCGCGCTCGTGGGCGCGGATCAACTCACGCTCCTCCGCCGTGAATGCGCCGTCGTCAGCGGGCATCAGGATGCGGGGCGAGATCACGCCTACCACCGCAGGACCTGCGGCACCGCGACGTGCCTGTGCCAGAAAGTCCAGCTGGGCGCGGGTCAGGATCAGGGCCGCGGCGATCACGCCGAAACCCCAAATCATCAGCCCGATCCCCGAGATATCGGCTACGGCGATCGCCAGGTCGTGACGTGTCTCACCATCAACCGCGCGCGCGGGCAGTAGGGTGGCGAGCGCGGCGAGCGGCGGGGCGGCCCAGAGGCCGTAGGCTAGCTCCGGTCCGAATAGGCGGCGTGCCGGAAGGCGTAGCGCCAGGACCATGAGAATCGCGGCGGCGGCGACGAGATTGGTCCGCAGAAGGACCGCAAAGATCTCACTCATCATCGACTTCAAGCTCCGCGATCAGTGCCTTCAGCCGGGCGATCTCTTCGGCCGATAGCGCCCGATGTTTGGCGTAGTGCGCCACAAGTGGGGCAATCTGACCGCCGAACAGCCTGTCCAGCAGGCCCTGGCTCTCACCTGTGACATAGGCCTCACGAGTCACCAGGGCTTTATAGAGGGCGCGGCCCCCCGCCCGCTCGGACATCAAGGCCTTCTTCTTTAGGAGGCGGTTGATCAAAGTCTTGACCGTGGCCTCGCCCCAATCCTGCACTGGACCAACCGCCTGGACGATCTCTTCAGCCGTCTGAGGTCCCTGGGCCCAAAGGGTTTCCATGATGTGACGTTCAGCGCCGGAAATTTTGGTCATCTTACACCTGTAGTTGTAGCTACGCTACACCTGTAGTTTTGGGTGTCAAGCGGGGGCGTTTTCAAGCGCCTTTTCGTCGATCTGGCGTCAGGTGATGCCGGTCACGATGTCGTCACATCGGTGGTGTCCAGAAAATGGTAGCGTGAGGCCGGAAACGTGAAAGGAGCCCCCTTATGAAGCTCTCAGACGACGACCGTGACCGCCTAGCGTTGCAGACCGCTTTCGCTGTCCATCAGATCGCGCGCTGGATGGCGAGCCGCGATGACGTCCCCAAGGATATTCGATACCGCCTACGCGGCCACATCTCCGCGTTGGAAGGCGTGATGGTGACTAGCGGCCATGACTGGATCCGTGACGAGATGGAAGCCACCGAAGCCGCGCTCTGATCTCCGAGCGGTCAGACGACGTCTGTTGGTATTGGCCCTTGCCTGATCCCCGTTGCGGTTCCACGGTGCGCGCAAATTCAAACAAACGTTAGGGAGCGCTGCGCCATGTCCATCGACTTTGAGATTCCGGCCGAAGCCAAGGCTGTGCGTGAACGCGTGCGCCAGTGGGTGACGGACGAGTGCATCCCTGCGGAGAAGCGGCTGGTCGACAAGGCTAGCTACAAGATCGTGCTGGATGAGCTGCGCGCCAAGGCCCGCGCCCAGGGTCTATGGCTACCCTTCGCCCCTAAAGAGTACGGCGGCATGGGGCTGGGCCCGCTGGCCAACGCGCTGGTGCAGATGGAATTGGGCATGAGCCATCTTGGTGCGCTCAGTATGAATAGCCAGGGGCCGGACGACGCGACCATATTGACCCTGATCGCGCACGGTACTCCGTTTCAGAAGGAGAAGTTCCTTAAGCCTCTGCTAAACGGCGAGAAGCGGGTCTGCTATTCGATGACCGAGAAGGCCTCGGGTGCCGACGCCACCGGCATGCGCACCATGGCGGTCAAGGACGGCAACGAGAACTATGTGCTGAACGGCGAGAAGTGGTTCTCATCGGCCGCCAGCGCCGCCGACCTAGCCCTGGTTATGGCCCGCACCGACACTGAAGGCCCGCGCCATCAGCAGTTCTCGACCTTCATCGTTGAGCTGCCCACCCCCGGTTATCGGATCAAGCGCGACATCCAGACCATGGCCGCCGAAAGCCCGCTGAGCCACATCATGGGCGGCGGCCATGCCGAGATCGAGATCAAGGACTTGGTCGTGCCGGCCGAGAACATCGTCGGCGGCGAGGGTAGGGGCTTTGATATGGGCCAGCACCGACTGGCCTATGGCCGCCTGCGACACGGCATGCACAACATCGCCATGGCCCAACGGGCGCTGGATCTGGCCGCGGGGCACATCAGCCAGCGCGAGACCTTCGGCAAAAAGCTCGACGAGCGTCAGGCCGTGCAGTTCATGATGGCCGAGTGCGCCAGCCAACTCTACATCGCCCGCCTGATGCTGCTGCACATCGCCTACAAGGCGGAAAAGGGCATGGACATGCGCCAGGAGAACGGCATCGCGAAGGTCTACCTCGCCCACATGGTCCACCACGTGGTCGATACCGCCATCCAGTTGCACGGGGCCCTGGGCTACAGCCGAGATACCCCACTCGCCGCTTGGTACACCCACATCCGCTCGCAACGCCTGGTCGACGGCCCGGACGAAGTGCATCGCTGGACGACGGGCCGCAACGTGATGAAGGCGTTTAAGGCGACGGGGACCACGGCCGGGGCGTGCGGCGGGGATTTACTGTAGTCATCGAATTTCGGGCGAGCCAGCTGAGGTCAAAACCTGTGCCTTAGGCCAAAATTCCCGTGTTGGGCGAGTAGCGTAGCCCTGAAACCCCAGATGGGAGAAAGTGCTCGCCTGTTCTAACAATCGGTGATTATTCACAATGTTTTAGTCGTATGGCGGCTTGTGAGCGGCCTATCAGGGAGGGGTATATGCGTCAGATTCGGCCTATTGTTTTATCCAGCGTGCTATTTTTTGCGGCAGCAACAGTGGCTCAGGCTGACGACCTAACGCGAGACTTCAATGGCGTGAAGCTTGGCTCTGTTACGCTCTCAGGTGTTCCTACACCCGTGCTCCCCGATGCCAGTGGTCAAATCAATGGCGTGGTGAACAGCGGGGACAACGGCGGTAGCGCTAAAGCGATCGTCAACTTGACCTCGAGCTTGGTCACTTTCGAGAGCGGAACGGCTGCCGTTGGCGTCGCAGCGCAGGCCTACTCTAGGTCGGGTGTTGACATCCTGTTCACCAATACTGGTGATGGCACTATTGCGCTCTCAAATTTCACATCGACAATTATTCCTGCTGGGATGGGTTTCTACGTACAGGATCGGGCGATGGCGCCGGCGGCGGGCAATCCGTTCACGGGCTACATGCAGAGCCAGACGGTCGCGTTCAGCGACTTCGCACCAATGTTCGATCCAGGCTTTGTGTTTGCGACGGCGGAATTCGATTTTGAAGTGTCGACGCCTGATTTTCTTCCGCTGTACTCACTTTCGGGTCTCGTAAGTCTGAGTTTTGACGAATTCGGAAATCTGGTTGTTAATGAGAATCTAACTGGAGTGGGTGGGACTGGGGAGTCGCTGTCTGGATTTAGAACAGCATTGAATGATCACCATGCTTTAGCGTACGATTGGCAGTCAACGCTTATCGACATCCCGTTGAGCGTGACAGGAACTCTCAGTGGATTTACTGAGCGGCCCGTCAGTTACCGGGCTAATGTCACGAGCTGGACATCAGCAGCGTGCATCAATGGCGGCATGAATTGTATCGTTGCCTATGCAGGTTTTGGTGACCCCATCGGTCGTGGGGGCGGCGATGACGAACTCTCCGCAGACGCCACCTTTGGCCGCTTCTCGTCAACAGGTCCATCGTTGG